>JBAUTA010001477.1:0-7252 GCA_049581985.1 Kovacikia sp. | reverse complement strand
AATCAACTAGTAGGGCCACTTCCAATTGACGACATCAGGGCGATCGATGCCGTATTCATAGGCGTAGTTCGTGCAAGCAATTTGCTCATCTTTGAGCATTTCCTTAACGTGAGCACCTGCAACCTTGAGTTTGGGAACTCGGTCAATCACATCGATCGCAATGCTAAAGCGATCAATCTGGTTCTGGATGGCCAGGTCTAAGGGGGTATTGATGTTACCCGCCTCTTTGTAGCCGCGCACATGGATGTTTTGGTGGTTGGTGCGGCGGTAGGTGAGTCGGTGTATGAGCCAGGGATAACCGTGGAAGTTGAAGACAACCGGTTTATCGGGGGTGAACAGACTGTCAAAATCGCGATCGCTTAACCCGTGGGGATGCTCTGATTCAGGCTGTAACCTGAATAGATCAACCACATTGACAAAGCGAATCTTCAAATTAGGGAAATGCTCCCGCAGCAACCACGATGCCGCCAGCGATTCCTGAGTAGGAATATCCCCTGCGGTCACCAGCACGACATCCGGTTCTACTCCCTGGTCGTTGCTTGCCCACTCCCAGATATCGATTCCCTTTGTGCAGTTCTTAATCGCCAAATCCATGTCGTGATATTGCAAGTGCATCTGCTTGTCACAGACAATTACATTGATGTAATTCTTACTGCGTAAGCAGTGATCCGCCACCGACAGCAAGGTGTTGACATCAGGCGGCATATAGATGCGAACCACATCCGGACTCTTATTCAGCACCACATCAATGAAGCCCGGATCTTGGTGGGTAAAACCATTGTGGTCTTGTCGCCAAACCGTGGAGGTAATTAGCAGATTGAGGGACGCAACATCTTTTCGCCAGTGAATGTTATTGCAGATAGACAACCACTTGGCGTGCTGGTTGAACATAGAGTCAATCACATGGGCAAAGGACTCATAGGTAGAGAAGAAACCATGTCGCCCGGATAGCAAATAACCCTCTAACCAGCCTTCCAGCGTATGCTCACTCAACATCTCCATCACGCGACCATCGGGAGACAGTTCGCCCCCGTCTGCGTCCTCTGGCAGGTAGTCAGCGATCCAGAATTTCTTACTGACTTCGTAAACGGCACCGAGTTTGTTCGAGGTGTTTTCGTCGGGACCAAAGACGCGGAAGTTGGTCATGTTGTTTTTCATGACATCGCGCAGGAACACTCCCAGGGGTTTAGTATTCTCAACCTCGGTCGTTCCTGGCTTTTCAACCTTCACCCCATACTGACGGAAATCAGGCATATGTAATTCGTGCAGCAGCAACCCACCATTCGCGTAAGGAGTGGAACCAAGTCGCTTGTCTCCGCTCGGTGCCATTTCTTTAATTTCAGCAAGCAAGGTACCGTTGGCATCAAACAGTTCTTCCGGCTTGTAGCCCCGCATCCACGCTTCCAACTGACGCACATGCTCAGGATTGCTGTGCATTCCACCCATGGGCACCTGGTGGGAGCGCCAGAACCCTTCGACTTTATGACCATCCACTTCCGCAGGGCCTGTCCACCCCTTTGGCGTTCGCAGGACGATCATGGGCCAGATCGGACGGGTTGCAACGCCGCTAGAACGGGCTTCCTGCTGAAGGCTGTGAATTGCTGAGATACAGTGATCCAAGGTTGCAGCCATCGCCTGATGCATCGACTCAAGGTCAGAACCTTCCACAAAGTAGGGTTCATACCCGTAGCCTTCAAACAGTGCCTTCAGCTCCCGATGGCTAATCCGAGAAAGAATCGTCGGGTTGTTGATCTTGTAGCCGTTCAGGTGCAACACAGGCAGCACTGCACCATCCCGAATCGGATTGATGAATTTATTGGAATGCCAAGAGGTTGCGAGAGGCCCTGTTTCAGACTCTCCATCACCAGGCATAGAAACCACAATCAAATTGGGATTATCAAAAGCAGCACCGTAAGCATGGGAGAGGCTATAACCCAATTCGCCGCCCTCATGGATGGAACCTGGGGTTTCAGGAGTGCAGTGACTTCCGACACCACCAGGGAATGAGAATTGCTTGAAGAAATGCTTCATCCCAGCTTCGTTCTCGCTGCACTCGGAGTAGAAGCGGGAATAGGACCCTTCAAGGTAGCAAGGACCCAGAAAACCGGGCGCACCGTGTCCTGCACCCACCATGAACAGCATGTCCTGGTCAAATTTCTTAATCACTCGATTTAAGTGGGTGTATAGAAAGCTGATACCGGGACTGGAACCCCAGTGACCTAACAATCGCAGCTTAATTTGTTCAGGATTAAGGGGTTCTCTAAGCAAGGGGTTGTCCCGCAGATAAATCATCCCTACAGCCAGGTAGTTACTCGCCCGCCAGAAGGCATGCAGCTTCCTCAGTTCTTCAGCACTAAGAGGAGTCCCTTCAAGGGTCGATCTCGCTTTTCCATAGGCACTAATAGAGGTATCCTGGGTTGTTTTCTCTGGTGTTGCGACCATAGTTGCTATCCCTTTCCTTTACAGAGGAGTTTCAAAGTTTTTAGATGCAATCCTTATCCTTCGAGTCTACTATCCTACATCCCTGGCTGCCATCATCCTCAAAAAGACTTGGCCTTTCCAGTGGTAGTTTCTCACTCAAGGGTTAAGACAAGGCTATGGCACCTTAAGCAAGCAATAAGAACGTAAATGTGTCTGCGTTGAAAACTCTTGTTTTTCCTAGAAACCCGTAGTTTTTCTTAGGAAAGAGGAAATCAAAGGGCTGTCATCCAACCAATTAAACCCTCAAGACAATATTTCAGAGTGAGTGGAAGCCGGAATCAGATGAGCAGAAACTTGAACCTTACTGAGTTTGTATACCAATCGCAGCGCCTGGTGCTTATAGAGTAAGCAAGGCAGCGTCCCCGGAAGCTGGTTCATCAACGCCCTTGCGGTACTGATGTCACAGCCAGACACCCGAACGATCGCCATCCCTCCCTCAAACGCTGCTTCGGCTGAAAAAGCCTTTTCTATGTGCACTTGCCACTGACGCGCTAGGGACGTTCCCTGCTCAATGCGGCGCAGTCCCTCAATGGTTGCAAACACAACCAGGCGATCGCCCTCTTGCAGGCGCATTTCCGAGGAGGGCATTAGCCGCACGGGGTCAGAGGGTTCTTTCTGATGCAAAATGGGCACGACCCCATAGCCGTAGGCCACTTCGGCCAATAGTAATCCGTTCAGGGTATCCGCTTTTTCAACATGGTATTCCGTCACCAGAATAGTTTGGTTATTGAGGTGCAGCAGCTCCAGAATATTTTCGCCAAACGCAGTGCCTGCATAAGCCTCTGCTGCCAGTGCATAGGGGACTAACACCCTGGTATAGGGCAGCAGTTGCGTTACATTCTCCGTAAAGAGTGCGTCAAAGGTACAAATGACCAGATTTAGCTTTGGGTTGACAGCATGGGCCATCAAGGCAATTTCGAGATTAGCGACTTCGTCATCGGTCACCGCAATCAAGCTACGGGCTGTCTTGAGGTTTACATGCTCAAACGCACTGCTCCAGTTGCCTACGATCAGGGGCATTTGGGGCAAGTCCTCAGGATCTAGCATCGCGCCGTTGATGCCAACCACAGATTGTTTAAGCTCTAGCAAGAGTTTTGCGATCCGCTGACCGACTTGGCCCAACCCAACCAGGACAACATGATCTTGGCGGGGAAGAGGCGGACGCCGCTGAAGAAACTGAAAGCGAGCAGCCAAAACTCGTTCCGTCAGACTGGCATAGAGAATCCCAATAAATACCGTTCCCGCCACGGTCAGACCGATACTATATAGATGCAGCCACCAGGGAATGGGAAAGGGTAGTTTTAGCTGACCAAACAAGTTATCAAACCCGCCGATCGCCAGCACAATTCCTACATTTAGGGCATCCTGCCAGCCAATATCTGGATAGTTCAGCTTGTACAGTAGGGTGCCTAATAAAAATAGACCTAGCATGACACCCGTATATAGGAAGATAACCCGTTGGGTCTGATTCCCTTGCCATAAATCGACAGGCCACCATCGTTTTTCGGCCAGGCTGGTTAGTAACCGTTGCCAGAAGGATGGCGTCCTCGGGCGCGTCGTGGAAGACGAAAGGGCCAGTTCATCGCTAACCTCAACGTAAGCGATCACATCTCCATTTCGGACCATGGCCTCCGGTTCCCACTGGTAAAAACCTTCTCTGAGCGAGGCTCCCTTCGGAATATGGCTTAACACCCGGCATGTGGAAGTATTGAGTTCAGCTAGTTTACGGCGATCGCACCAAGGATGGGTTGGGTCGATCTGCCTCTGCACCACTCGAAACAGGTGGGTGTCCAACTTAAACAAGCCACAGGTTTCTCCTCCTAATGCGGCCAGGGCAAAGGCCGTTGCCGGGAGCTGGGTAGCTTCAAAGGCTACAAAATTGCCAAGCTGTTGGGCCAACAATGCATTCAGATTATCCTGGGCGGAGCGAATGACTAAACGCACCGTTGGGTTGAGCGATCGCACAGCAAAGGCAGCTTCGATATTAATCCGCGCATTGCTGGTCACCAGCAGCACAGCTCGACACTGATCTAATGCTGCTGTTTCTAGCGTCTTAGGGTAGCGACAGTCCCCAATCAGGAGCTGATCTAGCAAATCCGGCAGTTCGGGAATATTCCAGTACTCCTTATGGGTGAGGTCAATAGCCCTCACCGTCACGCCAAATTCTTTCAGCGCCACTACACAATGCTGCCCCAAACTCCCCAAGCCACAAACCAGAAAGTCTGTCGGATCTGTCGAAGACATCTGCAGGTTAGCCTGCTGCATTACGCGCCTCTATTTTGAGAGTTTGTGGCTCCATTCAAGGTTGAATCACTTATTCGCTCGCCAATTTTCTGACTTCGTTCATAACTCCGTCCGAATCGATCCCCTGGTGAGGATATTGCTCCCACAGTCCGCCACAACCTTCTCGGTAAGTGCCCAGGTAGGCGTACTTAGGCGTTAAACCTCGCTCCAATAACCAGGAACCAAAGCGACTCCCCAATCCCGTCCGTCGGTTGAAGGCTTCCACCACCAGCACCAAGGGGGACTGACCGATTTTTTCCATCATTTGCTCATCTACTACATTCAAGGTGGGTTTATTGATTAAGCCCACGTCAATTCCTTCCTGCTTGAGTCGCTCCACCGCATCCAGGGCGCGATAGAGGCTATCGCCGAAGCTGACAATGTAGCCCGCCGTTCCCTCCCGGATAACTTCATCCTTGCCAGGAATAAAGGTGTAGCCCTCGCCGTAGAGGTCTTTGCCTGACTCATCGAGGAGGTTAGGAACTTTGGAACGGGTGGAAAAGATAAAGCGCAGTCCCGGATCGTTGAATACAGCTTCCACACAGGCTTTCATCTGTTCCGCATCCGCCGGGAAGTAGAGGCGAGTCTCGTAGCCGTCCTCCAGTCCGTTGTCGGCAAACATATTGTTCAAGCCGAAGTGGCAAGTATTGTCCGCCATGTCGTCAATGCCTGCGTGGGAGAAGTGACAGAGGACGTTGGAGAAGTTGAGCCGCGCCATGGTAATTTCGGAGATGCACATTTCCAAAAAGGCGCTGAAGGTAGCAAAGATGCCCTGCTTGCCTTTTTCCATGCCAAAGCCCGCCGCCGCCGAAAAGTTGGCCCGTTCCATGACCCCGCCACTGATAAAGATTTCGGGGTAGGCTTGGCGAATTTGTTGCAGCCCACAGGAACCTTCTAAGTCGCTATCCACACACAGTACCTTTTCCTGGCGTTCGGCTTCGCCCATCCGACTGAGGATGGAGACGACTGTGTCACCGAAGACATTACGGTTCGACCCCATACGGCTGCTAGAACCGAGGTACGTGTAGGGATTCTTCAGCTTGGGGATGCCCTTGAGGTATGCTGCGGCAGCATCTTGGCCCCGCTTTTCCAGGTAAGCAATCGCTAAGTCCACGGGAATCACGTCGTGTCCATGGGGCGAACCCTCCAGTCCCTCAATGCCGACGCACATCTTCCGCCAGTTAATGACAGCCACTGGCCCATCTGTCGCGACCGCTTGACAGAGGCGGCGGTAGAGGTTGTCTAGGTCTTCCCCTTCTCCTGCCAAGGTCGCCAGTCCGTGTCCCCCTAAGGTGCGGCTGAGGTCATAGCCCGGTTGGTATTGGGAGGGATGACCAGCAATCGTCACGTCGTTGTCGTCGATGACTAACTTGACGTTGAGGGAGTGGGCGACCGCGAAGCGGGCGGCTTCTGCATCATCTCCTTCCTGTTGCGCCCCGTCGGAACCCAGACAGAAGACGATTTTGTCGGGATTAGCTTTGGCGACTCCATTGACGTAGGGCCAGAGGTGCCCCAGCCGCCCGGAACTGAACTCGATGCCGGGGGTGAGTCCCAGCTCCGGGTGTCCCGGCAGTTTAGAATGAGCTTCCCGGTAGTGGAGGAGGACTTCGGCAGACAAGTGACCCCGCAACACTGCCATCAGGTATTGGGTAGCTACCCGGTGCCCCGCTTCGTCGAAGAAGATGGGGACGAATTTGTCGGGCGCACCCCGGAAGAAGGCATCGAGTATCATGACTTCCGGGACAGTGTCGTAGGGACCGCCCGTGTGTCCGCCTACCCCTTTGGCAGCACCAGTGGCGGTGAAGAAGACGATCACATCGCGGCACAGTTGGATGTTGGCTTTGAGAGCATCCCGCTGTTGTTGGGTCAATTCGCCTTGCACTGGGTCTAAGGCCAGAGGCTGATAGGTACTTAAGTCAATTGGAAAAACGGTCGTTGTTACAGTCATGATTAATTCCCCACAGAGGAGTTCCAAAGTTTTTTAGATGCAATCAATATCCTTTGCTTCTATCACCCGGTAATGTTGTAAATCTGTGTTTCCAGACTCTGAAACTCTTCTCCAGTAAAGGGTCTGACCGTAACAGCAACAGATCTAAAACATCACCCTATCTAAGAGGTAGCCTCTCACTTAATGGTTAAGACAAGGCTATGGCGCCTACAATCAAAGAGACACTAAGCCTGAAAAGGTAACGTAGCTCCCCCACTTTTTTCCAGTCTCCTTGCACAAGATCAGGACTTACATCATAAAGCAGGCTCGATAAATTGCGCCCATCCATATTCTGTCCAGCCGCTAATTTACATTTTGCGGCTTTAGTCAAAAACACCTCACTAAGACTTCATGAGTTGTTGTACCTGAATCTGGATATCTGCAAAGGCAAGGGGCGACACAATCCCAGCTTTATGGGTTTGTTGAGTGAGGTACTGTCCATTTTGTAGGTTGCGAAAGATGGTAATGTTGTAAATCTGTGTTTCCAGACTCTGAAACTCT
>JBAUTA010001476.1:0-1572 GCA_049581985.1 Kovacikia sp. | reverse complement strand
GCCCCCTCCATTTCAACCAGGCCCATTCCAGTTCGTAGGTGGTATTGCGTCACCAGCTTGATTCGGCCAGGGGACTAACGACCGACTTTGTAAAACTCAAAACTTCTTCCCCACCTACCTATGCGTATCCTCCATCTTCTCAATGACATCCGGGAACTTGGCAACGGCATCATCCATGTCGCGATCGACCTGGCCTGTTTGCAGGCAAAGGCAGGTCATGATGTCGCCGTTGCCTCTGCGGGGGGTGAATATGAAACGCTTCTGGCAGAGTATGGGGTCAAACACTTTCCCCTCGACCAGCGCAGGCAACTGCTTAACCTGGTCACAGCCGCCAATCTTTATCACCGGACGATCCAACGCTTTCAGCCTGAAATTGTCCATGCTCACATGGTGACTGGATTGGTCTTGGCGAAAACGTTGCGGGCTGGAACGAAGTATGGGTTAGTCTCCACGGTTCACAATGAGTTTCAGCGTAGCGCTGTTTTAATGGGACTGGCGGATCGGGTGATTGCAGTCAGTCAGGCGGTGGCTAACTCACTAGTAGGGCGGGGAATTTCCCCGTTTAAATTACGGGTGATTTGCAACGGCACCCTGGGCAGTCCCCGATCGGCCCGCGCCACCCCGTTGCCGCCGTTGCCATTGCCCCATCCTGCAATTACAACCGTTGCCGGGATGTACAAGCGTAAGGGAATTGCTGAATTGATCGAAGCCTTTGCCAAAATTGCGCCTGATTTTCCCCAGGCTCACCTTTATCTGGTAGGTAATGGGCCTGATAAAGCCCAATTTACCGCCCAGGCAAACCGCACACCCGTCCCAGACCGGATCCACTTTGAAGGGTTCCAACCCCAACCCCAGCGCTATTTACAAGCCACGGATATCTTTGTTCTGGCGTCCCACCGGGAGCCTTTTGGACTGGTTCTTTCTGAGGCGCGGGAGGCAGGATGTGCTATTGTCGCGAGCGATGTGGATGGCATTCCCGAAGCGTTAGACGGTGGCAAGGCTGGCATTCTGGTTCCACCTGCGGACGGGGAGGCATTGGCAACCGCGATCGCCCAACTGCTCAAAAATCCGGAACAGTTAACCGCTTGGAAAACACGGGCACAGGCCAATTTGGAATGGACCCATGTGGCACGGGTTCATGAAGAAACCCTGGCACTGTATCAAGAATTGCAATGGATTAGGACGGGGGACAGGGGCGTTCGCCGTGAGCGCTTAGCTGAACGGTAGAATTTCCCCTCTTTCCATGTCATGTAATGTCGTGACTAACAGGCTGGCGTAGGTCTATAGCCAGGTTTTAACGGCGGTGCCAATCACGCGAATGACAACCGTTATCGAGTTTCTAGGGAGTTAACAGTGGCAAATACTAACGTCGTGCTTGATACGAACACCCGCAGTAGTTCGATCGGGATGGACAGTAGTCGTCTGAACCCAATGGATGGAACGAGTAGTTTATTGAATTCCGCGTCGTCATTCAGCCCATCCGGTGTGGCGGCGGCGACGATTACGCAGGGATTAACCGGGCAATACTACAAGGGTAAAAACTTTAATACGCTGCTCAAAACCCGCATCGAT
>JBAUTA010001475.1:0-2280 GCA_049581985.1 Kovacikia sp. | reverse complement strand
TGCTTGAGCCCAGATATCTTTCCGCTCCTTGCCGACTTTGCTAAAGGCGTGGGCATCCAGTTTTTTAAGAATATCCAGAACGGTTTGATTGCGCTCTTCCGGAGTGAGCAGTCGGTAGCTGAAATCTGTTTGCTCAATGAAAGCCCGAATCTGGGGAGAAAACCCTTCCGAGCCAACTCCAAAGGAACGGGCAAAATCATCGATTGTTAACTGATTGACTGGCGGCAAAAGTTGTATTCCTCCAAAGATTTTCTACGACTCCTTGATCAAATAACCGCCGGGGCCAGAACACCAATCCAACCGCTGAATGGTTACTTTTTTATCCGCAAAGTATTCGTCTACTGCGCGGCTTTCTCCCTCCCAAGGCGGAATGCCATACTCGTCAAACAGCACGGCACCCCCCGGAACGACCAAAGGATAAAGGTGTTCTAGCCCAGCCATGGTCGGGCGATACATATCGGCATCAAAGTGAAGTAGGCTGATTCTCAGTCCAGGATTTTGTTTGACAAATTCTGGTACGGTTTGTTCGATGTCGCCTTTCACTAAAATGATTCTGGACTTGTAGGGAATAAAGCGATCAGCATCGAAGATTTTGACCGCACTTTCGACCTGTGCTTCAAAGGAGGTATCCATAAACCCGCCTGCTGTTTTGCCCATTTCGGGAATTTCGGCTCCGTCCTTTGGGTCGAGTTGATTGAAGCCCGCGAAGTTATCAAAGCCGATCACCCGTTTGTGGCGATCGCCCATATTCCGAATTTCCATAAAGTTTGCCCAGGAAAACAGGGATCCGCCCCGGTAGACGCCGAGTTCTACAATGTCTCCAGGCAGATGCATCACTTTCTGGTAAAACTCATAGTGTGCCAGAAACCGCTTCAGAAAAACGCGCCGGGTATAAATCTGAAAGTTGCGCCAAATTTCGCGGCGGGAGATGCCAAATTTATCGAAATGCTCTTCCAGCATTCGTTCTACTTCGTCATCTGCATGCCAGTTTTTGCGACCATCGAATACACCTTCAATCATGGGCTTGTTCATTAATTTATCGCTTACAAGAATTGGTTTATGGAGAGGGTCATGATGATTAGGGAGCCAGTCGGCTGGAGCCATCGGTTCGCACAAATAAGCCGGATTCAATATCAAAGTAATCTTTGGTATCCAAAGCGTCTTCGGGACAAACCAAGCGAAACTCCAGCGATCGCCGATCCCTCATCTCCTGATCCGGGGAAACAAAGCTCCGGTGAATCGCTAAATCGCCAAACAGCAAACAATCCCCCAATTTCAGGGTGTAATGCTCCTGGTGCTGGGGAGACCACGCTTTTAGCTGCATTCCGCCGATATAGGCATAGGGTGTGTCGCTCGCTTCAGTCACAGGCACGTGTTCCAGTTCTGCCTGGTTGCTTCTCGCGAATTGAATCGTGGGTCGTCGCCAGGGATCCTCGTCTAAGGGAATAAAACAGGTCATGATCCGTTGATGTCCCCGTGCGCCCAGCAGTTTTTGATAGGCAATATCTTGATGCCAGGGAACTAAATGGGCACCTGCCCGAATGATTCGCACCTGCACCGGATAAACGACCCAGGTGAAAGGGCGGATGTGGTCTAACAGGAAAGGGGTTGGGTTGCGCCAAACTTCATACCAGTAGGGATCTAGCCGGAGAGCGTCGGAGGTCGCACCCTGCTTGAGGGCAACTTTTTCGCGATCGGTGGGTGCTAGGGATTGCTTTTCTACTTCTACAGCATCCAGGTATTGCCGAATGCTTCTCAATTGAGTGGGGTCAAACATCCGCCGAACCGGTTCAAAAAATGTTCGAGCACGGGTGGATGCGATCGTAGAATCCCAGCTGTTCATTCTGCCCCTCCATCCAGCGCCGTTTCTAAGAACTCCTTTAGTGCTTGTTGTTCGACGATCGAGTCGAACGCTAAGACGGTTCGTCCCATAGCGGTTTGAACGTTAAGGAAGCGAACCCGCCGATTCTCAATTGAGCGGGTCGTCGTACTCAAAGAAACTGGTTTATAAACCTCTACATCCGGGCGATGGGTGACCACATATTCCATCCCTTGAAACTTCTGAGTAACCATGTTTTCAAAGACTCGCCAGCTATTTCCGCCTTTTAACTCAGAGGGAATGTAGTGGGCGGTCGAGGATTTTCGCGAATACTGCGGGTCAACGGTTGGGAGGGCACCGTGAATGGTATTCGGGTGCCAAAAGAGCGCATCTCCCTGTCTTAAATCTGGAGCGTAGACCCGATCGCGATCGGCACGAAAAACCTCTGAACTGAGTTGAAC
>JBAUTA010001474.1:0-10013 GCA_049581985.1 Kovacikia sp. | reverse complement strand
CCTCAAACCGCCCTGCGCCTGGGGCGAAAGTTGAGGAACGGAGACAGCAGTAGCAGCCCTGGAAAGAACAGAAACACCAGGAAATACATAAAGCCCCGCTCAAAAGAACTGGCAACATACCAGCGAGTCTTTAAGTAAAAATATAGAACTGCCGGAATAGCAATCAGGAAAGCCCCAGCTAGAACCAGATACAGCAGTGCAACCGTAATATCCATAGATTCTGCAAAACAACTTCCCGCTATTCTATCGCTTGCGTGTCCTCAATGCCGCCTTTCCAGGGTTGGTGATCCATTGAAATATTTGAAACATTGCATAAATTCCCCAATTGATGGTGGAATAAACAAGTGGACTAATTGCGGGGGCATGGCGGAATGGTAGACGCTACGGACTTAAAATCCGTTGACCGCAAGGTTGTGAGGGTTCAAGTCCCTCTGCCCCCATCAGGACAAGCTGGCTGGAACCCTCTGCCAGCTTCTATGCTAAGCCATCCTCCTTCCTTCCCAAGGGGCTAGCCCTTGCGGGGGGTGGGGGGAGTTCGAACCCCATGAGGTGGGGGCAATGTATTTTTTGTAACACTGAGCACGGAAAATACATTGGCAGGGGGAAGTCCCCAAGCAGAGGATTGGGTTTAACCCGAGATGGCGATACACCGTAGCCCAGAAGGGGACAATGGGTGGGGGTCAGAAGGGTCTTTGCAGAAAAGCTTGCCTGGCCTGCACCAGACAAGGGAAAAGGGATTGGTGTATTTATATACCAACTACGTGATAATACTTATCGAAATCTTTAAACAAACCCGGACAGCAGATAAAGTTTACGCAAAATAACCGACTGCCTTATGGGCAGTACCGAAAAACTACGGTTATGGTTAGGTTCATTGAGATGAGTTTTTCAATCTTTTCAATCCCTGGTTCAATCCGTAGTTCAATTAAGGTCAGCTATGCAGAACGTCCTTGTCCGTCCTCAAGCTACAGTGGTTAAGCCTCTTGGTTCTCTCAATGCAGCAAATATCAGCAAGTTTCAATATCAGCTAAATGAGGCTGTTTTATCCGCTCAGAATACTACTTTGCTGGTTGATCTGGGGCAGGTTGAGTTTATTGACAGTGCAGGTTTGATGGTTTTAGTTGCTGCCCACAGCCTGGCTCAACGGTTACAAAAGCGCCTGAGTTTGTGCTCAGTTTCCTATCCGGTTCGTATGATCTTTGAATTAACTCAGCTTGATGGAGTATTCGAGATCTTTGATGGACATGTTGCGTTTCATGAGTCGATCGCCTGACGCTATAAATTATGCCAAATAAATTATGCCAGTTTAAATCATGAAAATTGCCGATGGGGGAGTGGGGGCGTTGCCCCCAGCCAGGGGTTTCACCCCCTCCACCCCCCAAAATCAGTTTTAGTTGCATTGCACCTGGCTACGTAGAGGTCCATTTCTAACTCCACCAAAATTGACCTCCGACACCCCACTCAACCTGGGGTAAGAAACAGGTTTCCTTTGATGCGGGGGATTTCCCCTGAAGCCTTCTGGATTCTGGCAGCACATGCCGATGAATCCAGGAGGTTTTTATTGGGAGGCAGGGGGGAGGCCTCAGGCAAAAAGCAAAGTATAGCCGTAGCCCTATTAATTAGGACGGGGTAATTAGGACGGGGTGTAGGGGTGAAACCCCTGGCTGGGGCAATGCCCCCACTCCCCCTTGACTCCTCTGTCCTAATTAAACTGGCGATAGCTATAGAAGGATTGTGGGATTGGCGCTTCCATCGCTCTGCGGTTTCGCTATACTGAGCAGTGCTAAAGCATATAGCGATCCTATTTGGATTGTGAGCAAGGATTCCGGTGGAATCTCTGCTCACAAAGCCTCTCAAACTCACAGCTGATTTAGGACTGCTATATCAATATTATTCAAATTCCAAATTCAAAGAGGAATTACTGTGGCAGTTGCAGTCGAAGAATTGCTCACCTCCGATATTCTCCGACCTGCCCGGTATCTGGGAAATGAACGGGGGGCAGTCCATAGGGCATGGGATAGCGCTACCGTTCGTTGGGTGCTCACCTATCCAGAAATATATGAGGTAGGTGCCTCTAACCTGGGCCATATTATCCTCTACAACATTTTGAATGCCCAACCTCACCAGTTGTGCGATCGCGCCTACCTGCCTGCCCCCGATCTGGCTACCAAGCTGAGAACCACCCAAACCCCTTTGTTTGCTGTCGAGTCCCGTCGGCGCTTAATGGACTTTGACATCTTGGGCTTCAGCCTCAGCTACGAACTGGGGGCCACCAATATTCTCGAAATGCTGACTCTAGCAGGGATTCCCCTAACCTGGCAGGAGCGGCAAGATGCAGGGAGTAGGGGAGAAGCGGCGGGGAGTAGGGACGCCGAACTCGCCCACCCTGCTTACCCGTTGATCTTTGCCGGAGGCCAAACCGCTACCTCCAACCCCGAACCCTACGCCGACTTTTTTGACTTCGTTGCCCTGGGCGATGGAGAGGAACTCCTGCCTGAAATTGGACTGGTGATTGAAGAAGGCAAGGCTGCGGGGCTGAGCCGGAAAGAACTACTGCTAGATCTGGCCCAGGTGCCGGGCATCTATGTGCCCCAGTTTTACGATATGGCCACAGATGGCTCCGTTCATGCGAATCGTCCCGATGTCCCCAACCGGGTTCTGCGACGAGTGGCTACCCCCATCCCTACCTACTCTATTGGACTAGTGCCCTACGTTCAGACTGTCCACGATCGCCTGACGGTTGAAATTCGGCGGGGCTGTACACGGGGCTGCCGCTTTTGCCAACCCGGAATGTTAACCCGGCCCGCGCGGGATGTGGAACCGGAGGCGGTGATTGACGCCATTGAGCAGGGAATGCGGGCAACGGGCTATAACGAGTTTTCCCTGTTGTCGCTCAGTTGCTCTGACTATCTAGCGCTACCAGCGGTAGGAATGGAAATTAAAAATCGTCTCAAGGATGAAAATATTTCCCTTTCCCTGCCCAGCCAACGGGTCGATCGATTTGACGAGAATATCGCCCACATCATCGGGGGTACTCGCCAAACCGGAATCACCTTCGCCCCCGAAGCAGGCACTCAACGTCTGCGGGACATTATTAATAAGGGGTTGACCAACGAAGAACTGTTGCGGGGCGTTAAAACTGCCTTTGAGCAGGGCTGGGATAAAATCAAGCTCTATTTCATGATTGGGCTGCCTGGGGAAACCGATGAAGATGTGCTGGGGATTGCCGAAACCGTGCGCTGGTTGCAGCAGGAATGCAGTCGTCGGGGTCGAAAGCGACCGAGTTTTAACCTGACCATCTCCAATTTCACCCCCAAGCCCCACACCCCTTTTCAGTGGCACTCCGTTTCAACCGCTGAATTTGAGCGCAAACAAGCCCTTCTGTATGAGGAATTTGGTCGCATCCGAGGACTCAAGGTCAACTTTACAGATGTTCGCATTTCGGCAATGGAGGACTTTGTGGGCCGGGGCGATCGCCGCCTTGCGGCTGTTATTCGTCGCGCCTGGGAACTCGGAGCTGGCATGGATGCCTGGTGGGAAAGCCTGGATCGCGCCTTCACTGCCTGGACCCAGGCGATCGGCGAAACTGGACTCACCTGGAAATATCGCCAGGTTGAACAGGGCGAATGGAACCTTTTCGAAGCGGATCAGGGCGAAAGGATGACGGACAAAGCAGCGGACGTTTATGCTTGTTCTCCTGCCTATGACGCTCCCCTGCCCTGGGAGCACATTGACACAGGCATTGATCAGCAGTGGCTAAGAGACGACTTGCAACGTGCCCTGGAAGCGGCAACCGTGCCCGACTGCTCCTTTGCGGGTTGTTCCCACTGCGGCGTATGTAGCACGGACTTTGGTCATAATGTGGTCGTACCACCGCTCCCCATTCCCCAGTTTGAAGGGCATTTTGTTCCCAATCAGCAACGGGTTCAGCGGTTGCGGGTGTGGCTGGGCAAACAGGGTGAGATGGCGTTGGTGAGCCATTTAGACCTGATGCGTCTGTTCGATCGCGCCGTTCGTCGGGCATCTTTGCCGATTGCGTTTACTGGGGGATTTCACCCCGGTCCCCGCATCATCCCCGCGAATGCCCTCCCTTTGGGTATCACCAGCAGTGGTGAGATCGTAGACTTTGAACTCACTGAACCGATCGCTGGGGAAACCTTCCAGGCAAAGCTAGCAGCCCAATTGCCAGGTGATATTCCCATCTATCGGGTAGAACCCATTGAGGTAAACGCTCCCGCCGCCACCCAACTGCTGGAGCAGGCAGAGTATACGCTTACCCTTAAGCTGGAACCGGGAGCGGAGGGGGATGAATCTGCACCACCCTCTGCTCAGCAATGGCAGCAATGGGTAGAAGACATTAAAATTAGGGATTCCATCTGGCAGGAACAAACCACCAAATCAGGCAAAAAACAGAAGGTGAATTTGCGCGATCGCCTATTTGAGCTTGAGCTGAAGGCGATGGATGATAGACCCTGGGCGATGGACACTCCCCATCCTCCGGCCCAAATCACTCTTCGCTATATTGGCAGTTGCCGTAACGATGGCACGCTACTCCGCCCTGAGCATCTGATCTACATGCTAGAGCAGGTCGCGAACCGGGAATTTCAGCTTGTCAGGGGACATCGCGATCGCTTGATTCTAATATCGGTTTGAATTGAATTTAGGCCCGGAGATTTTTTGCAAGGCTTATTTGTGAGGACTTCGCCCCCATTCCCTGTTTAATCCTCTGTTCTGAGCAAACTGGCGATCGCTAGATCGACCCTCTCCCAACCTGCTCCCTTTCCCTTCCCCTCCTACCAAATTTTGAATTTTAGGCGCAGAGAAATCTCCGCACGCTATAATGCATCACAATGGAAGCTGTTGCGGGTTAATGCTCCCTGGGGTTCCGCTGATCAAGCCAGTGGATGGCACTAGATACGGCTTACTCCGCCAGGCTTTTCGGGTTTTTGTGCAAAATCTGGTGTCTCCCGATAGGGAATGGCATCTAGCCGATATGGTTGATTGTTGATTCAGTGGACTTCACCGTATTCAACCAGTCTGAGGCTGTTAGACACTTCCTCACCTTAGGGGTGGGAACAGCTTTAACTGTTTTTCTACATACCTTAGAGCTTTTATTTGTCGCAGTCCTGCATGGATGGGCATAAAGCGAGAGGAAATAATCACGTAACTTCCCTCGCGCCTTCGAAATTTGAGGAAATTGAATGTCAAAGCAAATCATTATCGCTGAGCAGCATCGTATTGCTGCCGTCTTTTCAGAGGATCAGATCCAGGAACTTATCGTTGCCACCGGAAGCCATCAAGTTAGTGACATTTACCTGGGAGTAGTTGAAAACGTCTTACCTGGAATCGATGCAGCTTTTGTCAATATTGGAGATACGGAGCGTAACGGCTTTATCCATGTGACTGACCTGGGACCGCTCAGGCTGCGTCGCGCCGCAGGTTCTATCACAGAACTGCTGGTTCCTCAGCAGAAGGTGTTGGTTCAGGTAATGAAGGAACCCACCGGCAACAAAGGTCCCCGGCTGACGGGTAATGTTTCTCTGCCAGGGCGCTATCTGGTGCTGATGCCGCATGGTAAGGGAGTCAACCTGTCTCGCCGGATTCGCAATGAAAATGAACGGAATCGCTTGCGAGCCCTGGCAATCTTAATCAAACCCGCAGGCATGGGAATCGTCATTCGGACTGAGGCGGAGGGAATGCCGGAGGACGCCATTATTGAAGATCTGGAAACCCTCCAAAAGCAATGGGAGAATGTTTTACAGGAAGCCAGCTCGACCCGTGCGCCAGCTCTCCTAAACCGGGATGACGACTTTATCCAGCGGGTTCTGCGGGATGTCTATAGTGGGGATGTTAACCGAATTGTGGTGGACTCCCATACGGGGCTAAAACGGGTCAAACAGCACTTGATGAATTGGGGGGGTGGTAAGCTCCCACTGGGTGTTTTGATTGACCATCACCGCGATCGCATCCCAATTTTGGAATACTTCCGCATCAATGCCGCCATTCGAGAAGCCCTCAAGCCAAGGGTAGATCTGCCTTCTGGCGGCTACATTATCATCGAACGCACGGAAGCGCTAACGGTGATTGATGTTAACTCTGGCTCCTTTACCCGATCCGCTACGGCCCGCGAAACCGTGCTGTGGACCAACTGTGAGGCGGCAACCGAAATTGCCCGTCAGCTTCGACTGCGCAATATTGCAGGCGTTATTGTCATCGACTTTATTGACATGGACTCGCGCCGCGACCAGTTGCAGGTGTTGGAGCATTTCAACAAAGCAATTCGGGCAGACAAATCCCGACCCCAAATTGCCCAGCTTTCTGAACTGGGTTTGGTAGAACTGACTCGTAAGCGGCAGGGTAAAAATATTTATGAGATCTTTGGTCGCCCTTGCCCAACCTGTGGAGGCTTAGGTCATCTGGTTCACCTGCCGGGGGAAACAGATGACGAAGATGGGGAAATGGTGGAGCGTCCCGCTGCTACGGCTCTGCGAGAAGCTCGAACGGGAGGGCCTGAACTCCGTGGTCGTGGCCGTGGCAGAGATAGTGGGCGAGAAAGTGCCAGAGATAGCGGGCGAGAAAGTGCATTACCTGATATTCCAGGCGTTCCCGAACTTTTCTGGGAAGACCGCAGCGAAGAACCGGATGAAGTGGGTGACCAGCAAGATTTGGGTCTAAGCCATCCTAGCTATCAGGATGTGGGTGGCAATCGCCGTCGCCGCCGCCGTCGCAATGGAGATGAGGGCCGGGCACCTGCGCAATCCAACTATCCAGTGTTGTCTCCTAAGGCGGATGGAGCAGGAGCAGCGGAGTCAGACTTGCCAGTTCCAACTGAGGAAACTCCTTTCCCTGGGCGGGCAGAACGGGCACGAGGCCGGGGAGGACGGGGTCGGACTGGGCGTGATAGTGCCAGTCCCGATTTGGGGACTACGAGGGATTTTGCATCCACGCAAGAAACGACTCCAGGACAAGAACCGGCAGACTCGGGATACGTGGAGGAACGGCGCGGTCGCTCTAGGCGAGATACCAACAAATCGGCGGAGCCGCCCGAAGTGGTTGCCGTTGAGATGACCCTGGAAGAGCAGGATGTTTATGCCTGGATGGGAATTTCTCCACTGGTTTTGACAACTCAGGAATTGAAAAATCCGAAGTCGGCAATCATTTCAGTGGTCTTACCGGGAGAAATTCCGGTTGCGATCGATCCAGGGCAGGTTTCGGCATCGGCTAAATTAGACTTAGCCAATGCTCTCCCGCAGGGAAATGGAACTGCGGTCACAAACCCAGGGCCAATTCTGCGCGAATCCAGGGATCGATCCGCATCCGTTGCCACGGTAGAACCCGATGTGCTGAAGCCGGAGTTTGATGTACCGAATTCGGAGTCTGCCGAAGAAGCTGCTGAGACAGAACCGGATGGTAGTCAGATCGTGCGTCGTCGTCGTCGCCGTTCTTCAGCTTCAACAGATTAATCTGGTAAAACTATTTTGAGGGATTTCAACCCTTCAAAATATCTGATACATGGGTTTTTAGATTTGAGTTTCCACTCAAATCGATCCTGACGGACTGCTGGTGTTGCAAACCCTAAATTTTGCACCGTGGGGGTTTGGGGGCTTCCCCCCCAAGCAGGGGTTCCACCCCTTCACCCCTTTCAAAACTTTTTTTCTTGTACCAGGACGACGATCGGAAGGCGGTATGGGAGGGTGGGATTTTCCGTTGAACAGTTAGAGCTACTCGATTTGGCTGATATCGGTTCCTTTCAGGGGGCGATCGCAGGAGTCGATGAAGTTGGGCGGGGGGCATTGTTTGGTCCTGTGGTGGCTGCGGCAGTGATCCTACCTGAGGAAGCCATAGCTGGACTCGCCACCGCAGGGGTGACCGATAGTAAACTTCTGTCGCCACAACAGCGGCAAATCCTGGCAACCCAGATTCGTGCGGTTGCGATTGACTGCCGAATTGGCTACGCGGCTGTCTATGAAATCGATCGGTTGAATATTTTGCAAGCTTCCTTACTAGCTATGAAGCGGGCAGTTCTCAAATTAAGGATTCAGCCTCAGCTCTGTCTGGTGGATGGCAATCAACGGATTCCAGGGTTACCTTTTCGACAACAAACGGTAGTCAAGGGAGATCAGCGATCGATCCAAATCGCCGCTGCCAGTATTATTGCCAAAGTTTGGCGTGACGAACTCATCACCCGTTTAGCCATCCGATACCCTCAATTCAATCTGGCATCGAATAAAGGCTACGGCACCCCTTCCCATAAAAAGGCACTTCAGCAAGTTGGACCCTCACGCCTGCATCGCCTCTCTTTTAGCCCTTGCCGCAGGGAAGAGTGAATAGAGCGGAGAGGACGGGAGGGGGAGAGGGGAGCGAGGGGGAGCGAGAGGGAAAGGACGAGTATTTTCTACCTTTTTCTTTTCCTGGCCTTTTCCTCTCTTGTCCGTCATCCTACCCTTGCTGGTAGCACCCTCTTCGATAGCGGGCTTTGATATCGGGCTAAATAATTGGGCTATTTGGCGACAATGCAGGAGCTTGGCCTGAGATAGTAACTCTTTCAGCATCGGCCCATTGCCGATAATCTGCCAACAGGTGGTGCATCAAGCGCTGTTTGACGGTGAGCAAAACACTCTTCAGTAAGCCATTGCCAGTGGTTTCCAGGAATGGTTTTGGAGTCAACATTAACGCTGGAGGAAGTTCAACTTTCACCTCCAGCTCTGCCTTCCCGGTTAGGTGAGTCATCCCGTTTTTATAGATTGGTTGTAGCTGCCCAACCAAATTTAGTGAGAAACGCTGGTCAATATACTGAGCACCCCGAATTTCGCAGCCCATTGATCGCAGATTTACGGTGCCGTGCGGTTCTGCCCAAACCCGTAGGTCTACGGTAGGCTGAATGCTTAACATGATGAAAGTTAATGGCCGCATTTTCAGGCGAAACAGATCGTCACCCAACTGCTCAATCTGACTAGAAGCTGCCAGCGAATTGACCAAACGCTGGGGCTGACGCAAATAGTGCTGAATCGGCACTGGTTGATTGGGAACCGTCATCTCGACAGACTGAGAAGCTGTAAAACGAATATCCATTTGTAAAACAACTAGAAAGTAAGGGCAGTTGTGAAACGATGTCGCTAAGACTATCTTGCTGAAACTATGTAGCCAACTTTAAACAATTCTAAACAATTATTAAGGTTGTAGACTCTACCTTTTGCCGTACAAATACGGAGATCCTATAACAGACTATTCTTGCAGAGTTTGGAGTCCTGAGCCTGGGGATCATGAGAAATTGAGTAAATAAAGTTGGAGAATCTTTACACTCCGATTCAAAATAGGGGATGGGCAAGGAGGCCTGCGATCCCGTCTGTGGTCTGATAAGCCTATTTTGCATGGTTGAAAGCCCAGTTGGACCCAGCTACTGGCCCTTCCTATTTCCTAACCGCGCCATTCTTTTTATCTACTTTTTATCTCTTTTTTATCCCCTTTCCTGCCTCCCCATCCTTCACTCTTCCCTATTCCTCGCCATGCCCCTCTCGATCGCCCACCTGGGACCTTCTGGTACCTATGCTGAAACTGCAACGCTGCAATACGCCACCTGGTTAGAGCAAAACACCGGGCAGAAACCGATCCTATGTCCCTATCCCAGCATTGCTCGGACTTTGCAGGCAGTGGCTCAGGGTAAGATAGACCAGGCCGTGGTTCCGGTTGAAAATTCGATCGAAGGTAGTGTCACGGTGACTCTGGATACGCTGTGGCAGCTTGACAAGCTGCAAATCCAGCAGGAGGTGGTTTTACCGATCGAACATGCCCTGTTATCCCAGGCAACGGCGATGGAAACGATTCGCACAATTTACTCCCATCCCCAGGCATTGGCCCAGTGCCAGCGATGGCTGGAGAGATTTTTGCCAGGGGCCGATCTGCTTCCTACGAACTCTACCACCGAGGCACTTCAACATCTCCAGGGTGATCCCACGATTGGCGCAATTTCTCATCAACGGGCTGCTGAGATCTACAATCTGCCTGTTCTTGCC
>JBAUTA010001473.1:0-2165 GCA_049581985.1 Kovacikia sp. | reverse complement strand
CCTTAACCCATGTTTATCATTCCTGAGAAAACGCTTATGTGTCCATGTGCGCCAGAGCTTTTTGATGGGATTAGGTTCATATAAACTTGCCCAAACTTGCCCGTGCCAACTATTCCTAGGAAAGGTTACCATAACTGGAGGGGGAGGCACATTAGGATCTCCTGGCGCAATAGCAACATGAGATGGAAAGCTGAAGCGATATAAAATCTCAGGTAAGAATGTTTGGCTATTCAGGTCACTGTAATTTAACCCCATACCATGAATCGAAAAACACAACACATAGGCATCTTGAGGAGCTGCCGATAGGATTTCACCGATGGCGCGATCGATATTTTTGTAGGTTTCCAGAACCGGATCCGAGCCATAACGTTGAGCATAGGTTGGGTAGAGAGGATGTCGTGAATCACTACAGTGATAAAGATCATGGCCTGCGGTATGAGTTTCATTAAAGGTCATAATAAATAAATCCCACTGGTCTTGCTTCAACAACTGTTGGGAAATCGCAGCATGTCCAGCAATACTATTAGCTAGGGCAGGGATTTCCCAGCGAATATAGGAATCCTGCCGCCACGTCCCATCATCTTTAAAGAGAATCGGGTTTTCACCATACTGCTGAATAATTTTGTCATACAGTTCAGGTGGGCTAGAAGCATTGGGATTGTAAGGATAAGTCCCACCCCATCCTAAAAGTTGTGTGCCGTTAACGTTCTGAGATACTGATGCATAGGGTAGATCAAAAACAGCAACTTTATAATCATCTCCCAGAGCATAAAAGGGAGGGAACTTCTCGTAATCGTATCCGCTATCCTTTACATTGCAAGAGACTTGATAAGTCCTGGGATCATACTTGACGATGTCCCAGTAGCCAGTCGTATCTGCGCGACAGCCTGTAATGAAAGCGGGCCAAAGGGTTTCCGTCGCACCCATTTCTTCTGGTACACCACAAGACTTTACGGTATTGTGGATAGAGCCATATGCCCCTCTTTCACGAAGTTGACTGAAGGTTTTCAGGTGTCCTTCTGCCATCCATTTTTCTATTAACTCTGGATCACCCGCATCTAATCCAATGGCAATAACTGGTTTCTTCATTAATTTACTTTCCTTAATCATGTTAAACCAAATTGATTTATATAGTGCAAAAATCGCATCGATCCAGACCTGAACCAGTCAATGAGTATACCCTTTGACTGACTAGTGGATAGTAGGTGATTGCTAAGATGAATAAGAGGCATATTTGCAATGCCTTTTCTTGTATTTCGAGTTGCTAAGGGCATCTGACTTAGATTAAACAAATAAATTCGAATAGAAAATATGTCAGTTAATAAAAGGAGGCTCCAAGAAGTAAACTTAAAGACTTTTAAGTGGGTAGGCATTACCCTATATTCCTTGACTAACTCAACCATCGTGATTCATCTAGGCAGGATATTTTTGATATGGAAGTAGGAAAATATTGAGACGTTGCGCATGAAACATGATAAATTTCATTAGCAATAGGGATAATAAATATAGGGGAAGCGCAAGGAGCAATAAGGAGCTTAAATTCTCAATATTATTGATTCTTGAATTTTTGATTCTTGCCCTGTTTTCAGTATCGTTGCCAATAAAATTCCTAACAACAATATGCCACCCCAGAAATAGTGAGAAACCAAAATATGACGTGTAAAGGTAGCCATCACATGATGGTGCGGGGTATTTATGATGTTGGGCCCGATCAGAAGTACTATACTCAATACCATTGCCGCATGCCATGGCCAGCGATTGGGAATGTTCAACTGTCCACCTATATAAAGGGCAATCGGCAATAGCAGGAAGAGGTAATAGTGGACCCAGGAAATCGGGCTGATGAGTAAGGTTAAACATAAGAAACTAGAAAACTCTAAGCTTTCAATTGTGGTGGATTGTACTTGACGGGAACGCAGCATTGTTAAGATTGTCCCGCCAATTAGGACAAAAAATATCGCATAGCGAAGTAGCTTAAATAACCAACTCCCTTCCACAAAGTCGAAACTGGTAATTGGGGCATTCGTTAGTAATCGGATTAGAAATGAATCAACGGATTGATTGACAAAGCCTGCCACGGTTGCTCCAGAGAAGGACAAAATACATTTCTGGAACCAAGTAAGGTTTAAACTATAACCACAGACCAGAATTGATAGGCTTACTAC
>JBAUTA010001472.1:0-5437 GCA_049581985.1 Kovacikia sp. | reverse complement strand
AAATACCCATCCTCCAATCCTCTCATCTAGTACTACTCCCTACCCCCCATCCTCCTCTCCAGCCTTCATTTTTTAAATTGGTATTCCCATCTTTAAAATCATTAATAATGAACTTTCTCCTGCAACTACCAGCCCTTCAAGATAGATTTGAAGGGTAATTCAAATTTACAAAACCTATTTTTAGCCTGTTTTAAGGGCTTCCAATCCTTCAAAATAGGCTATGAGAGACCACTACCTGCCAGGTGAATGCATGTCCACTGAAATCCAGGCTGAATTGCAAACCGCAGTCGATCGTCGGCGCAATTTTGCCATTATTTCCCACCCGGATGCGGGCAAAACGACCCTTACCGAAAAACTGCTGCTGTATGGAGGTGCAATTCATCAGGCAGGCGCAGTCAAGGCAAGGCGGGCACAGCGCCACGCCACTTCAGACTGGATGGAAATGGAACAACAGCGGGGGATTTCGATTACTTCCACCGTTTTGCAGTTTGCCTATCAAAACTGTCAGATTAACCTGCTAGACACCCCCGGACACCAGGACTTCAGCGAAGATACTTACCGCACCCTGGCCGCGGCTGATAATGCCGTGATGCTAATTGATGCGGCAAAGGGCTTAGAGCCGCAGACCCGGAAACTGTTTGAGGTGTGCCGAATGCGGGGGTTACCGATTTTCACCTTTGTCAACAAGCTAGATCGTCCAGGGCGAGAGCCCCTGGAACTACTGGACGAAATTGAACAGGAACTGGGTTTACAAACCTACGCCGTTAACTGGCCCATCGGCATGGGCGATCGCTTCAAGGGGGTGTTCGATCGTCGAACTCGCCAGGTCCATTTGTTTGAGCGGAGTGCCCACGGGCAGCGGGAAGCGATCGATACCGTGGTTGAACTAGGGGATCCCCGGATTGAAGAATTATTGGAGCGGGAGCTTTTCTATCAGTTCAAAGACGATCTGGAATTATTGGAAGGACTGGGTCCCGACCTGGATCTGGAGTTGGTTCATCAGGGCAAGATGACCCCCATCTTCTTTGGTAGCGCCATGACCAACTTTGGGGTCGAGCTATTTCTGAATGCGTTCCTGGACTATGCCCTGAAACCCGCCCCCCATGCTAGCAATCGGGGGGAAATTTCCCCGACCTACCCGGAGTTTTCTGGCTTTGTCTTTAAGCTCCAGGCAAATATGGACCCAAAACACCGCGATCGGGTCGCCTTCATCCGAATTTGTTCGGGTAAGTTCGAGAAAGACATGACCGTCAGCCATGCCCGCACTGGCAAAATTGTGCGTTTATCCCGTCCTCAAAAGCTGTTTGCTCAAGATCGGGAGGTAATTGATGAGGCCTATCCAGGGGATGTGATCGGGCTCAATAATCCGGGGGTGTTTGCGATTGGCGATACCATCTATGTCGGTCAAAAGTTGGAATACGAGGGAATCCCCTACTTCTCACCGGAACTGTTTGCCTACCTCAAGAATCCCAATCCTTCCAAATTCAAGCAGTTTCGCAAAGGTGTTTCGGAATTGCAGGAAGAGGGCGCGGTTCAGATTATGTACTCCGCCGACGAGGCTAAACGCGATCCAATCCTGGCAGCCGTAGGACAACTCCAATTTGAGGTGGTGCAATTCCGTCTCCAAAACGAATATGGCGTAGAAACCCAGCTCGATATGCTGCCCTACAGCGTCGCCCGCTGGGTAGAGGACGGCTGGGAAGTCCTGGAAAAAGTCGGGCGTCTGTTCAATACGGTGACTGTGAAGGACGGTTGGAACCGCCCAGTGTTGCTGTTTCGTAACGAATGGAACCTGAACCAGATGCAAGCCGACCATCCGGAGTTAAAACTGAATGCGATCGCCCCCGTAGTTTCCGGGAGAGAACCTGCCTCTTTATAAAGTTATCCTAGAGAGGCTTTAAAGAGGAGAATTCTACCTATGCCTCTTCCTGATTCGTCATCTACCCCCGATTCTAGATCGCTTGCCGATACGGAAGCCGGACTGGTTGCCCTGAAGCAGGGCGAATATCCACGGGCGATCGCCCTGCTGGAAACGACGACCCTGCCTTCTGAGCACCCGCTTAAGCTCAAAGCTCAAATGGGGTTGGTAGTTGCCTACACCCGCAACGGCAATCCCCAACAAGCCGTTATTCTCTGCCAATCCCTCTATCAACACAAAAGTCCTCAGGTCAGGGAGTGGGCAACCCAGACTCTGGAAAGCCTCGCGAGACGATATCCGCAAATTCCCGGACTGGCAGAATTTTTGGATAAGGCGAAGGCAGACGGCTCGGGAAACACGCAGAGGGTAACTGAGCAAGGAACGGAAACGCAGCTATGGCAGGCCCCGAAGAGCCAGGAAAATGTTGACTTCACAACGGGCGAGTCGGATTTAACAGGTTTTATCCCTTTTGATGCTCAGCCTCAGCCTGTTGCAGTCGAAGAATCTGATGTTACAGGTTTTACTCCCTTGGCCCCCTCTAAAAGTAGGGAAGATGTAAAGACGGCAGGAACAGGCCAGAAGCCAACGGACAGGAGGCGGAAGCTGGAGGGCGCAGAGACGGGCAGATCGGAAGACGGGAGGGGGGTTCCACCGTCCACCGTCCAGCGTCAATCTAAACTTCCGGTCAGGCTAGAAGAGCCTGTCTACCAACCTTTCTGGCGACAGGCAGAACGGGCAAAGGGATGGAAGCCAATTGGCAAAGTAGACATTGCTTTGCTATTTGCCACCCAGGCGATAACGGCGATCGCCCTATTCTGGATCGTGCAGCAGATTGTTTACCTGTTCATGCTGACTCCCAGCCGGGTAATGAGCTTGATTCCCTTTGTGCAGTTTCGCCATCAATTGTTTGGGCCACCCGTCTGGTCAATCCTGATTTTTCTAGGCATCCTGTTCCTCGCCTCCCGTTGGTTATTGGATGCCCTATTAACTGTGCTGTATGGCCTCCAACCCCTATCGCTAAACAAATTAGGAAATTACAGCCCAGAAACGGTTCAGTCCCTTAATCGCTTCTGTCGTCAACGCCGATTGCCGATGCCAACGTTGGGCTTATTGCCAACCGCTGCACCCGTGGCGTTTAGTTATGGCTGCATCCCCCAGGTAACGCGGATTGTGGTCAGTCAGGGACTTTTGGATCAACTAGCGGATGACGAAATTGCGGCGATTTATGCCAATGAAATCGGACATGTGAGCTATTGGGATGTGCCCCTAATGTCCTTGCTGATACTCGTCAATCAAATCCCATACACCGCCTATCGGCTGATTGCAGATTGGGGAAATCAGCAATCAGTCGCTGTTTTGCGGGTTTTGGCAAGCTGGGGAGCGGCCTTAAGCTATGGACTATACTGGCTCTTGCGCTGGTTTGGGCTATGGCTTTCCCGCCAGCGCGTTTACAACAGCGATCGGGTTTCTGCTAACCTGACTGGCAACCCCAATGGTTTGACTCGTGCCCTTTTAAAGATTGCGATGGGCACGGCAAAAGATGTTCAGCAACAGGGCCAGACCAGCTACCTGATAGAAAGCTTTGATCTCCTGACTCCCCTGGGGCATCAACTGGCAACGCCTCTGGGCAGCGTTTACCCCCAGTTTCCCTGGGAAACGGTGTTGGCATGGGAGTTGACCAATCCTTATCGGCACTGGCTGTCGGTCAGCAATTCTCACCCGCCTACGGGCGATCGGCTGCACCGGCTGGCAACCTACGCCCGTCATTGGAAACTAAATACAGAGCTAGATTTTGGTAATACCCAACCCAACAGACAAGCAGCGACCATCCGTCAGCGCAAGTCCGTGCTCACAGCCCAACAGTGGCGAACCCTACTACTGCAAGGAGCACCCTTTTTTGGGTTGGGGTTTGGTTTGGCAATGGCATTCATCCTCTCTATCATCGGTTGGGTTGGGTTGCGCCTGACTGTGAATCAGATCTCCTGGCTGTATGGTGATCCCACCGTTCTCAGAGGATTACCCCTGATCGGGTTTAGTCTGGGTACCTTCCTTCGGATTAACCCCTTCTTTCCTGACTTCAAACTTTCTACTGCTAGAGCTACAGATCCTGCTGCTTCACTGGCGGGACTGCTAAAAGATCCCGCCATGATTCCAGTAGATAGCCCGTCAGTTCAATTGGAGGGTAAACTCCTGGGGCGTCCTGGCATTAGCAATCTCCTCAGTCAGGATCTGCTCTTGCAAACCCCAACAGGACTCGTTCGGCTCCACTGCTTTTCTCTCTTAGGCCCACTTGGCAATCTTTTGTCCCAGGAGGTTCGCTTTACCGATTTTCTCCAACAGAATATTGCTGCGA
Organism: Kovacikia sp.; assembly: GCA_049581985.1. Taxonomy (GTDB): domain Bacteria; phylum Cyanobacteriota; class Cyanobacteriia; order Leptolyngbyales; family Leptolyngbyaceae; genus Kovacikia. The sequence goes on along the minus strand of JBAUTA010001472.1, from coordinate 1,166 downwards.
TGGGCTGGTTTCGTCGAGGCGCAACGCCCTGGATTGATGTGGATACGCTCCGCACAAGCGGCGGGCGGACGAGTCGAAGCAATCACCCCCTCTGGTCCACGATCGTGGCAGTAGTAACCGCTGCTCTCGGCATCTACACTATTTTCCGTGGCGGAATTTAGGAAGGGTTTCCAAGGGCAGAATCAGGGGGTGGGCGGGATCGTAGGAAACACGCCAGAGGAAATCACTGGGCGTTGATGGAAGGATAGGGGGATGGGCTTTCTCCCTTTCCCCCTCTTTCGTTCTAAGGATGGTGGACTCGCGCCAGGTTCTACTGGTTAACCTGTTGTATTTCCCCTCGACCGGGGAATTATATATTCATAACCGGTTTGTCAGGAGGCATTATGTCCAGTGTTGGTCTAAATAAATGGATTGTGAGTGGAAACCTTGCCGCAGATGCGGAAATTAAGACCGTTGATCTTAAGAGCGGGGAAAGGGCAAAAGTTGCCAAAGCCACCATTTATGTTCGCAAAGTCCGGAGTCGGGAGGAGTCATTCACCGTATCTCTCAGCATTTGGGAAGGCTCTGCTGGCTGGCGTAAGCTTCCCTATCTAAAAAAGGGGTCGCTGATTATCTGCACCGGAAATGTGGAACCCAGCCCCTATATCTCCAGTAATGACAACTTGCCCAAAGCAGGCTTGGCAATGACTGTGGTAGACATTGATCTGGATAATGTCAAAGGTTTAGAAGAAGAGGGGCAACCGCAGACAGATTCTCTTGAGAAATCTGTTGAACAGGAGGCCCAATCCGCCCAACCAACTCCCCCAACCAACGGTAAAGAGACTGAAGTTGGAAAGAACAGCGCAACCCTTCAGAAAGACAAAGCCGTAACCCCAGCCTAGTAGACCAAAACAAAAATTTTGGAAGGGGGTAAAGGGGGAAACCCCCTTTACCCTTTTCCAAACGAAATCCCGGCTTGCGTTTCGAGGCTGGGGCTGTACTCAGGATCTGGCCTTCATCCTAAATTTAAGCTTGGAGTGCATTGGGCTTGACTCCTTTTCCTGGATTCTCGTCACATTGGCCTTAAACTCATTACCCCACTCCCCCATGGTGCAAAATTGATGATTTATGAGCCTCAGAATTTACGGTAATCGTCAACTGAAGACCCTTTCTGGACAGGATACCCG
>JBAUTA010001471.1:0-3059 GCA_049581985.1 Kovacikia sp. | reverse complement strand
GTTTCCCCCCTTTACCCCTCTCCAAAACTTTCGTTTTGGTCTACTAGTGGTGTGTTATTGCCTTACGCAAGCGCGTTAGGACGGGGTTACAGGAGTTCCACCCCTGCACCCTGTCCTAACCAGTATGGCTACGGCTATAAAACTATTTTGTAGGGTCGAAAACCCTCAAAACACCCAGGATATGGGTTTTGTAGAGTTGAGTTAGCCCCAAAATCTATCCTGCTAGATCACGAGTGATCCGCAGGGGCAAGGGGAGCTTCTCCCTTCATGGGCGGAGCGTTCAACCCAGATAGGCAATGGTTACGCCAGCCCCCCCCTCTGACTGCTCAGCAAGTTGATAACGAGCAACCTGGGGATGCTGCTGTAAAAAGGCGTGAACCCCTTGCCGGAGTTTTCCCGTGCCATGACCGTGGATAATCCATAAAGCACCGCTATCCTGAGCTTGGGCGATCGATCGCTCAATCAACGGTTCGGCATCAGCTACCCGGCTACCACGAATGTCAAGGGTATTGCGCGAGGTGCGGATGATAGGAGTATCGGAGGGCGGGGGCGGGGAAGCGGGATCTAACAATTGGGAACTTTGAGTTGTGAGTTGTGAGTTGTGAATGCCCTCGTGATTCCTGGCTCCCGCCTCCTGGCTCCGGCCTGCCTGACCGCTGCCTGTTAACCGCTGACTGCTGACTGCTTTTTCTCCCTCTAGAGACTCCACGTCATTCAACGAGACGATCATTTTCATCAAGCCAAAGCGGACGGTCAGTTCATCATCCGCGTTGGGGGCAGTCAGGACTTCGGCAGTTTGACCGAGGCGGGGAATGCGGATGCGATCGCCCACCTGGGGTTGAAATCCTGGTTTGGGTTTGGGTTTTTGCTGACGAGAAGGCAGTTGCCGCTCCGCAATTTCGTTCAGCGTATCCGTTGCCTGTTGGGCTGCCTGAGCCGTCATCGGTCCCTGCTGGAGTTGGCGAATCACCTGGGCAATTTCGCCCTTTGCCTGGACGATCGCCGCCTGGACTGCCTGCTCCTGGGCTAGCTGCAATGATCGCTCCCGCTCCTGCAAGGACGCCGCTTTTTGAGCTACCTGCTGGTGTAGCCGTTCGGCACTTTCTAGCAACTGTGCCGCTTCCTGAGACTTAGTTTCTTGCCGCCGCCGCTGGGCCTCCAGCCCTGCAATTACTTGGTTTACATCCTCTGATGCGCCACCCACATAGGTTTGTGCCTGTTGTACGATCTGGTCGCTCAACCCCAACCGACGGGCAATCGCCAGGGCATTCGATCGCCCCGGAATTCCCCACAGCAGCCGATAGGTTGGAGATAAAGACACATCATCGAACTCCACCGAAGCATTTTCAAACCGTTCATCCTCATATTTCAGGGCTTTCAGTTCGCCAAAGTGCGTGGTCGCAACCGTTAACCCCGCATGATCGGCCAGATACTTAAGCAGCGCAGTCGCCAAAGCACTGCCCTCAGAAGGGTCAGTTCCGGCTCCAACCTCATCGAGCAGGACAAGAGATAGGAGGGAGGGGGGAGGGGAGAGGGGGGATTGGGCATTCTCCGCATCTTCGGATTGTCCCGTCTCAGAATCTTGCCGATCTTCTTCGTCTTTTACCGGCTGCTTCGTGCCTTCTGCTGCTTCTGCTGCTTCTGCTGCTTCTGCCGTTTCTAGAGCTTCCAAAATTCGGCTGATGCGTCGGATATGGCCGGAGAAAGTAGACAGACTTTGTTGCAGAGATTGCTCATCCCCAATGTCGGCGAGCACCTGATCGAACCAGGGAAGTTCCACAGGCTCACGGGCAGGGACGAATAACCCAACTTTTGCCATCAGAATGGTTAGGCCGAATGTTTTCAACGTCACGGTTTTGCCGCCTGTGTTAGGCCCGGTGATTGCCACAACTCGAATATGAGGCTGAATCACCAGATCAATCGGTACTACCGATGTTCCCTGCTCATGCTGGTGTTGCCAGACGAGGAGGGGGTGGCGAAGCTGGCGGAGAACGATCGGATCGGGGGTAGGGTAGGAGTCGCGTTCACCATTCCCTTCTCCCCACTCAATAAACCGGGGTGGATTTGCCTCTAACCAGAGGCTATAGCGGGCACGGGCAGTGGCAAGATCCAGGGTAGTGGCGATCGCGACCAGTCTTTCCAAATCCTGTTTGACCGCTGCCACCTGCTCGGTTAATGCCCGTCTAATGGCTTCGGCTTCGACTTCTTCCTGACGCTGAAGCTGACGCAGTTGGTTGTTAAAGTTGACCGTGGCTTGGGGCTCTACATAGAGGGTGGCACCGCTCATTGAGGTGTCATGGACAATCCCAGGAATAGCATCTTTTTGGGGCGCTTTGACCGGAATCACAAACCGTCCTTCCCGCTGGGTGATCAACTGTTCCTGAACAGCATTTGCCTTGCGCTGGAGGATGTTCTGGAGGGTGCTATAAACCCGATCGCGCAGTTGTCGCTGCTGTTCTCGGATATTGCTAAGCTTGGGGTTGGCCCGATCCATCACCTGTCCCCGCTCGTCAATGCAGCGATGAATTTCCTGCTCCAATTCGGGATAGGTCCGCAGATCGGCAACCAACTCATTCAAAACGGACAAATCCGGATGATCATCGACCACACGCCGCAGGGCTCTTGCGCCTGCCAGGGTAGTCGCGATCGCAAACAATTCCTCGCCTGACAGGGTGCCTTTGCTTTCTGCCCGATCCAGGGATGCTCCAATATCGCTAATTCCTTCAAAACTTAAGCCATTGGTAAGACGACTTTCGAGCTGGTAAACTTCCTGGGTTTGTGCCAGCAGGGTCAGGGTTTCGTCCAGCTTGGCAGGAATTTTAAGCCGACGGGCAGCGATCGCCCCCAGTTTGGTTGCCGCAAAGGTTGAGAGATGCTGGCAAAGGCGAGACCATTCTAGAAGTTCGAGCGTTTCAGCCTGAATCAAATCCAATCAATTCCTTACAGTACTCTCCTATTCTAAGGAGTTCTAAGGAGCCAGGATGAACTCGGCACAGGGTTTCTAAAACCAGAATGAATTTTTCGGGAGAACCATTCAGGGATGACTCACCGTGCAATTG
>JBAUTA010001470.1:0-6777 GCA_049581985.1 Kovacikia sp. | reverse complement strand
GTTGTGTTTCGATTAAATAGCGAATCCCCCGATCGATTGAGTCTAGCTTATAGTTCCCGGTTGCTTCCCCTGCTGCCAATAGCCCGATTAAAGCCCAGGCGGTTTGGGAAGCGGTGCTATCTCCCTGCCCCTTTAGGGTGGGATCGTTGTAGCTAAAGCAGGTTTCCCCCCAACCGCCCTCAGGGTTCTGACAACCGCCCAGCCAGTTAGCCCCCCGCCCAATCTCAGACTGGTAGGTGTGGGGAGCAACCAGGGAAAGGGCAGCAAGAACGCCGCTAGTGCCGTAGATATAGTTCACCCCCCAGCGACCGAACCAGCAGCCTTCCTGTTCCTGTTCCCGCCGCAGATAGGTAAGGGCGCGATCGATTGCTGCAGCATGGAGACTCAACGATGAAGGATAAAAGGTTTGAGCATGGAGCGTTGAATTTTCCTGGCTTCTAGTTTTTGGCTCCTGATTTCCTCCCAGTTGTCCAATCATTTCCAGCACTCGCGCTGTAACGTCTGCGGTGTTGGGATCGATCATGGCTTTGAGATCGCCGTAGGGGAGTTGATTCAGCCAGTCTTGATCGTTGTTCAAGTCAAAGGCGGCCCAACCGCCAGGAGCGCATTGCATGGTGGCGATCCAGTGGACAGCACGGGCGATCGCTTCCTGCTTCAGGAGCTCATTGGTTAATTGGACCGCATCAAGGGCCATGACCACAACGGCGGTATCGTCCACATCAGGATAGAAGCGATTATCAAACTCAAAGGCCCAGGCTCCAGGTTTACCCTGGCGATTTTTAACTGCCCAATCGCCGTAGTCGAGAATCTGTTTATCCAGCAGCCATTGTCCACTTCGTTGCAAAGCGGGATGATCGGGAGCCAGGCCGGAGTCAACCAGCGATCGCATCACCAGGGCCGTATCCCAAACGGGTGAAATGCAGGGCTGTATCCAGTAATTGTCTTCAGTTTCGAGGGCGAAATTGTCCACTGCTCTAAGCCCCCGCTCAATCACTGGATCGGCAGGACTATAGTTAAGGCAACGCAGCCCCAGCAGAGAATTCAGCATTGCAGGAATGATGCCACCCCAGTCTCCCGTATCTTCTTGCCTTTCCAGAACCCACTTCTCAGCGGCTCGCAGCCCTTCTTTGCGAAAGGGCACCCAGTTCAGATTTTCTGCTAGCTTGAAGGCGTCATCCAGCCAGACAAAGAGATCGGTCCAGTCTCCATTCCGTGGCAACTCGAAGCGGGCGTTTTCCCGCCCTTCAGCATATAGTTCATCCAACGAAATTGCTGGATTGGTGACATAAATAGGCTTCTGGTCAAACAGAATCAGAAGGGGAACCGTGCTGCCGCGGGCCCAACTGGACATTTCATAAATAGTGAAGGGGAAGTTATCAGGCAACAGCATCAGCCAGGGCGGGATGGAGGGAATGCCACGCCAGTCATAGCAGCCAATCAGGGCCAGATGCATTTTCGTGAAAATGCGGGTTTTGCTGATGCCGCCCCGTTCCAAAATAAATTTCTTTGCCTGCTGCAAGGCGGGATCGGTTTCGGGCACACCTAACAGCTTCAATCCCATGTAGGCTTCGACGCTTGTACTTAACTCGCCGCCATCGCCATAGAAAAGCTCCCAACCGCCGTGGGAACGCTGCTGCGATCGCAAGTACTGCTCAACCTTAGCAAGGGGCCGGGTTGCATCCGTTCCCCAAATTTTGTGCAGCAGCACAACCTCTGCCGTAATGGTTACATTTGACTCTAGTTCCGCCCACCAGTAGCCATCTGGATGTTGGGTGGACAGTAAATATTCCTGACTGCGGGCAATAATTTCATCCAGCTTTGCTGAAGCAGCCTCAATGCTGGAGGCTGTGAACTTATCTTGGGTTTGCATGTTTCTGGCTCACTTCGTACATTCACACCACATAGAAATAGATCGTCGGTCATCGGCTATTCATCCCTGACCTCTAACCTCTGACTCCTACCCCTTACCTATCCCCTAGGGACGATTCATTTGCCTTTCCCCATTTGCATTAATCTCACAGTCTATAGCAGTTTTCAGTTCAATGGCGTATAGAAGATACTGCCATCTGCGTAGGGATTCCACCATTCTGAGCGCTCCCGTCCAAACTCTTTCCCTCGCCCAGGGAAAAACTGCCCTAGGAAGCTATCCGAAAATCGTCAATTAAGTAGCTGGGCGCAATTAAATAAAAAATGAGTTTGGGGGTGGAACCCCCTGCCTGGGGGCGCAGCCCCCACTCCCCCTTCTTACAATTAATTAGAGCTACGTACTTACTTGTTTAATTTGTTGTAAGGTGGGTACTGCCCATCCTACCGACTGGGTTGTCGGATAGGCTTTAAGCGGCAGATGTTGTATTTTGCCTCTTGTAAAGTGCGTTGGCAACCCGGATTATGGCTGAAATTGGTTTAGGTGTGACGCTGCTATCTCTGGTTATCTGGTTGGGGCTGCTGTTGGGCTGGGGACAGTTTTGGCGCTGTGATCAGAGACTAGAATCCGATCAGAGCCTGGAAAAGCAGGATTCAGGATTCAGAACAAAGGATAAAGAGGATGCTCCTAAGCAATTACCCTTGATCCCCTATCCTTCGGTTTGTGCGGTTATTCCTGCTCGAAATGAAGCGGAGCTTCTGCCTGTAACGCTGCGATCGCTTCTGACTCAAAATTACCCAGTTGATTTGCAAGTTATTTTGGTAGATGACCAGAGCACGGATGGCACAGCCCAGATAGCCAGGCAGACTGCGGAAGAGTTGGGTCAGACCCAGCAGTTAACCGTCATTTCTGCGCAGCCTCTGCCAGCGGGGTGGTCGGGCAAGCTATGGGCCATGGAACAGGGAATTCAAAAAGCTCAGACCCTTTCCCCTGACTATATCTTGCTGACAGATGCTGACATTGAACACGCCTCTGTCAATCTGGATCGGCTGGTTGCTAAAGCAGTAGCGCAGGATTTGGATCTGGTGTCAGTGATGGTGCGCTTGCGTTGTGATAGTTTTTGGGAAATGTTTCTGATTCCCGCCTTTGTTTTTTTCTTTCAGAAGCTCTATCCCTTCCGTTGGGTAAACAATCCCCATAACCCAACAGCAGCAGCGGCAGGAGGCTGCATCCTGATTCGCTGGGAAACGCTGAAGCAAATTGGCGGGCTAGAAACAATCCGGCAGGCGTTAATTGATGATTGTGCGCTAGCGCAAGCGGTGAAGGGAGCAGGGAAGCGGGGGCTGGGAACCGATCCCTTGGCCTCTATCCCCCATACCTCAGGGAAAATCTGGCTTGGTCTCAGCGATCGCACCCGCAGCCTGCGTCCCTATCCTTCCCTGGAGACAATTTGGAGTATGGTCGCCCGGACTGCCTTTACCCAACTCAACTACAATCCGTTGCTTCTAACTGGAACACTGGTTGGAATGCTGCTAGTTTATCTGGTTCCCCCCCTGGGGTTGGTGGCAGGAGCCCTGACCGGAAACTGGCTGATGGCGCTTCTGGGGTTGGCTGGCTGGCTACTAATGGCGCTGGCATACCTGCCCACTATCCGGTTTTACCAATGTTCGACCCTATTTGCCTTTGGGCTACCCGCGATCGCCTTTCTCTATAACCTGATGACCCTGGATTCGGCTTTGCGTCATTGGCGCGGACAGGGCGGTGCCTGGAAAGGACGCGTCTATCCGCACAAATGAAATCGCCCTTATCGCTTGGGTTTCCGTCGCCCAACACAGGCGAGGGAAAAGGATTCCAGGTTCCCCTTCTACCTGACTTATCCACCCCCTCACCCCCTTACCTTGTGTCTTAAGGATGATGATGCTTGACAAAATTCTCAGTTATCACAGACAGGTCAGATTAAGGAAGCAAAGGATTCTCTGAACTAACAGAACAGATAGGATGCTTTCCCGATGCCCTGAATAGCGATTTAGAAAGGTATGAGATCTTCGAAAAAAGCTTCATCTCAACGGTTGGCGTGGATTGAAGGAACAAGAATGTTTGCAGCAGTGATGATCTTGCTGTACCACGCCCAGTTGTTGATGACTCATTATGCGTTTACGCCTCAACCCCAAGGTCTTACTAAGAATTTGTCCTTGATAGGGAATGTAAGCGATCGCCTGGGACATCATCTCTTTACATCCATCTTGAGCTTCCCAATTTGGTTTGGGTTTCAGTTTGTTGACGTCTTTATTTTAATTAGTGGGTTTAGCCTAGTCCTGTCTTTGAAGGGAAAACCGCTTGAAACGGTTCCCTTTCTAAGGCATCGATTTTTAAGAATCCTGTGGCCCTTTTGGACGGTTGCCTGGCTGTCTTATCCCATTCTCTGGGGAATTGGAAAAGTAACTAGCAGCTATATTCCTGATTCGTGGCATATGTTTGCTGGGATTACCTTTCCCTTGTTATTTGATTATGCGGCTGAACCCCTGTTGCCAACTAGCGGACCGTGGTGGTTTGTCTCTCTCATCCTCAGTTTTACCTTCATATTCCCGTTTCTGTGGGACTTGCTGCACCGTTGGGGAAGCCGCAATCTACTGGGGGTGAGTTTACTGCTAACGTTGGCTTACCGAACGCTGGCAGTTTACCTGTTTGGCGGACACCCTACTTACGTTGTTCTGGATACGCCAGCTAACTGGCTCCCTTTCGTGCCGTTTCTGGCTAAGCTCAGCACGTTTGTGCTCGGAATGGTCGTGGCAAAAGCTTATTGCAATGGCAAAGGGCCGATTTTTTGGTCTTCCCGTCTAGCGCTATCGGTTGGGATCCTAACTTACACAATCGGCTTTATCTGTCAGTTCTATTGGTCCGGTTGGATCGTAACAGATTTATTGCTTCCCATCGGATTGACCCTGGGCTGCATGGTTACCTTCAAAACCCTGTCCCCTCTAAACGGTGCGGAGTCAACGCTGCGCTGGTTAGGTTCGCACAGTTATAGCTATTTTCTAATCCACAATTTTGTTATCGATCGCACCATTCAACTGGTTGTTAAGGACAATTTATCCCTTTATTACCTGCTATTACCCGCCATGCTGATAGCAGCGCTGGTTCTGGCTGTTATTGTGGACGCGATTACGCCTGCAATTCGTCAGTTGGTTGTGACGTTACTGGAGTTTGTCAATCGTATATTGACGAAACATTCAGTTTCCCAACGAGAGTTTTGGAATTCAACAGATGACCATTCCTCAGGCGGGACTTCCCGAAATCATGCTTCCCATCCTAGTCACCCAGGGATTTCTGTAACAAAATCAGTGCGCTAGGAAGTTGGCCCCTGCTTGGGATTGTTTTCCTGATTCAACAGATCTGAATTTTCTGCCCCAATTGACTCTGCAAAATATCGGGGAGTTCACCCAAAACCGCCCTTTCAGGTTGACGGTACTTGCCGCTAATTCTTGCACCAAAACCAGGAGAGGTGGGTCTGGTTCCAAGCCTTCTACCTGCATCAGGGCTTCCGCAATGACCTGCCGCGCCCTGCTTAAGTCATACCAATTAAATAGCGAACAGGGCAGGTTGGGGACGGGGTGCAGGGGTTCCACCCCTGGCTGGGGGCGAAACCTCCACACCCCCATCTGCAAGCTTCATTTTTTAAATTGGTATAACTTCAGAAATATAGTTGCTCAGGACATCTTTGAGACTAAAGCCGATGGCAATACTGGTCAAAGGCATTGGCGCAACGAGTCATTGCAGATTCAGCCGGAAAAGCCGCTGGCCTTGGCTTGGCAATGAATTTTGTGCCCCCCTTAGCGCGTGTGGGCAATGCTGCCAGGCTGTACGGGTCTGGGTCAGGTTGCCTGTCGCTTTTATAAGGCAAAGCAGAGAGCCCTGGCGGCAGAAGGCAGCGATCGCCATTGAAAGCGATCGCCATTGAAAGCGATCGCCATTGAACAATCCTGCTCCCAAAAACAGGGCGGTTCATCCACCATTAACACTTTCCTGATTGCAGACCGATCCCCAGCCACCGATGGGATTGCCATGTTTGCCAGGAAACACAGGAAACTCAACCGATCGCCTTAGGATGAGAAGGCTAAAACAACTTTCCTGTTATTTTATATACTTTCGCATGCGTAAACTACCAGGTGTGAGTCTGTTCTGCAAAGGGATTGTTCCCTATCCCCAGTGTATTTTTGTCCTCACCCTTTTCATGCTTGCTCATCTAGCGGTGCTAAGTCTGCCAGGTTTAGCTGAAACTAAACAGATTCGCTCGGTGATTAATCCATCTAGAGAGCAGACCTTTTCCCAAATGATGCAACAGGCTGAGTCTCAAGCGACCCAATTGATTGATCAGGCGTTTGCTGAAAACTCAACAGTGACTGACATATCGATCGTGATCTTAGGAGAACGCAACGGGCAGGAAATTCCCCTTTTGACTTCTACGCTTTCCCGTACGAATTGGCAGAAGACACCTAGAATTCAAGCCTGGGCAAAGTATTTTGGGAATGCGACTGTCGCCCTGCTTGGATTTACCAAACTTCCAACACCCCAAACAACTTCCCCGGCGGCTCCGCCATCTGCTGCTCCGACTCCAGACGGGTATTCTTCCCAACTTCCTGATTCCTCGCTGCAACCGCAGCAAACTGAAACCTCTTCTAATCCTTCTACTCCGCCCTCTGGCAGTCCCAGCATTAAACCATCCCCCCCAATCAACCCAGGCTTTACGCCAGCAAGAATCCGAATTCAAGATGACCCTGGCTATAGAGATGATTAATTCAAACCTACCACCATTTGTGCGTATTCACACGCCAACGAGTTCGCTTTGGAGCCGGTGGGAGAGGCTTACCAGCCCGCAGCACTGTCCAGGTAACTTTGTCTACCGTGCCACACTC
>JBAUTA010001469.1:0-1593 GCA_049581985.1 Kovacikia sp. | reverse complement strand
CATTTATTGCCAACCCAATGATCGCATTTGATATCAACATCAATCAGCCAGTCGCTCCAATTTCATCAAGACCCACGGGAATTAGTCTTGAGACAGGAGATATGACATTTTTCCCTAACCCAGTTCTAGAGCAATTACTAAAAAATGTATCAGGAACACTCCGCATTGGTGGAAGTAGCACAGATATTACCTGCTTGCCCACCGACTATAGTGGGCCTTATTGCAAAATTGCAATGACTCAATCGCGTGTGGACGCCGTTGTTGGTGCCGCCACTCGAATCAACTATCCCCTGAGCATTGGTGTTAATTTCCTCCGTTTCAACTCAATCGTCAATCAGGCTAAATTTCTATTTAATGCAGGCGTTAAGAACATTGAAGTCGGGAATGAGCCTGATTTGTACGAGTCTTCTGGTCTCCGTCCCGCTGGCTACTCAATGGCAAACTACACAGATGAATATATTCCCATCGCTGCGGCAATTCGTATAGCCATTCCAGGCATTAAAATAACAGGCCCAGCAGTCTGTTGTCGCTTTGACGCTGGCAGTATTAAAAACTTTGGAATTACTCAAGACGTTCAAGAAATTTCAATGCACCCCTATGCAACGGCATGGTGCGACAAAACAAAGCCAGCCCCTACAGCAGAAGCATTGCTATCAGAAGACAGAATGAAATCGTTCCGGGCCAGAGGCTATGCTGCCCTTGCTGCTGAGATCAAACCTAAAAAATTGCGCCTCAACGAAACCAACTCAACCGCTTGTGGTGGATCGCCCGGAGTTTCTAATAGCATGGCAGCAGCACTTTGGGGGGTTGACTGGGGCTTTGAGGCGCTCCAAATGGGTGCAGATGGTCTTAACTTCCATAACGCAGGCACACTTTATAATCCAATTCTAGTGGATAAAGTCGCAGGCACAGCAACTCCAAACCCCTTGTACTATGCATTGCTGATGCTAGATCGGGCCAAAGGGCAAACCCTTGTATCAACAGCAAAGACGGGTATAGAAAACGTCAAAGTCTGGGCCACAAAACACTCGAACGGCCAACTCAACGTTTATGTCATTAACAAAGATATGGCATTTTCGGGCAATATTGCCCTAAACATTCCAGGAAAAACAGCAATCGCTAAAGTTTTCACCATGGGTGGCGCTGGGATTAATGCAACTAGCGGCATTAAGTTTGGGACGCAATCCGTAAGTTCTACTGGGACGTTTAACCTTGTCAATGATTCAACCATTGTCCCTAATGGATCTCAGTACAGGGTGACTGTACGAAACGGCGGAGCAGCGATGTTAACTATTCCTTAGGATCGTGAATTAAATAACATCAACAAATTTGGAAGCAATTTGCTTTGCACTCCCCTCATCCCCTAACCCCTTCTCCCAAAGGAGAAGGGGAACTTTCCGACTCCCCTCTCCTCTGGGAAAGAGGCTGGGGGTGAGGGGTAAGTAGAGGGGTTATTAAATCCACGATCTTTAGCTTGCCTTTAGCCAATTTTAGGATTTAATTGCATATTTTTTTACAACTCGCATAGGGACTCCTTTTTCAGGTGCCATCGTAAAACCTCGGCGGACTGGCTTGATCGGCTTATTGCTCTTG
>JBAUTA010001468.1:0-6122 GCA_049581985.1 Kovacikia sp. | reverse complement strand
ATACGAAACTTTACAATCAAGCGAAACCCTGTTCGCTTGAAAAGCCCTGCCCCTACTTCCAGTGGGCGTTTTTAGCTAAAATCAAGTCCTGCGATCGCATTCATCAACATCATGAGCAACACCTTTGGACATTTGTTTCGGATCACAACCTTCGGCGAATCCCACGGTGGGGGGGTGGGCGTTGTGATTGATGGGTGCCCACCCCGCCTGGAAATTACTGCGGAAGAAATCCAGTTTGAACTCGATCGCCGCCGTCCCGGTCAAAGCAAAATCACCACTCCTCGCAAGGAAGAGGATCGGTGCGAGATTCTCTCTGGGATATTTGAGGGGAAGACGCTGGGAACCCCAATTTCGATTCTGGTGCGCAACAAAGACCAGCGATCGCAGGATTACGACGAAATGGCGGTCAAATATCGCCCCTCCCATGCCGATGCCACCTACGATGCCAAATATGGAATTCGTAACTGGCAGGGCGGGGGCCGTTCTTCCGCCAGAGAGACGATCGGACGGGTGGCGGCGGGGGCGATCGCTAAAAAAATCCTGCTTCAGGTGGCAGGCGTCGAAATTGTTAGCTACGTCAAACGCATCAAAGACCTGGAGGGCATCGTTGACCCGGAAACGGTAACCCTAGAACAGGTCGAAAGCAATATTGTCCGCTGTCCCGATCAGGAAGCGGCTGAGCGCATGATTGACCTGATTGAACAGGTTCGCAATCAGGGCAATTCCCTCGGTGGTGTGGTGGAATGCGTTGCCCGGCACGTTCCCAAAGGTTTAGGGATGCCCGTGTTCGACAAGCTGGAAGCGGATCTGGCAAAAGCTGTGATGTCCCTTCCGGCAACCAAAGGCTTTGAAATCGGTTCCGGTTTCTCAGGCACCCTGATGACGGGCAGTGAGCATAATGACGAGTTTTACACCGATGACCAGGGCCATATCCGCACCGTCACGAATCGATCGGGTGGGGTTCAGGGTGGCATTTCTAATGGCGAAAATATCCTCATTCGCATCGCCTTCAAGCCCACCGCCACCATCCGTAAGGAACAACGCACGGTGACCAACGAGGGTGAAGAAGTTACCCTGGCAGCCAAAGGTCGCCACGACCCCTGCGTTTTGCCCAGAGCGGTGCCGATGGTGGAAGCAATGGTCGCTCTGGTGCTATGCGATCATCTCCTGCGCCAGCAAGGACAATGCGGGGTGCTTTAGAGCCTGGTTCAAAAGTTAGTCCTGTAGGGTAACGGGGGCTACGAGAGACCCCTAATAATTCAAGGGGGAGTGGAATCGTTGCCCCCAGCTAGGGGTTTCACCCCTGTAGCTCGTCCTAACCAATCGGGCTATGGCTATATCAAGGGGGAGATAGACCTTGGGGCTGATAAATTTCTCCGCTGGATTGTGAGTCAACCAGGATGATTGGGCATTTTGAAAGTGGAAAGTTGCTCACCCCATGATCCAAGAGAGTAAAACCATGCCCCAGATAACAGCCAACAGGCCTGGGACGAGACAGTCCTGGTGGTTAGGAGGATTGTTTCTGATTGCCTTAATTGTCAGCCTGATTTTGAACGCTTGTACGAGTGGGCAGGCTTCTCGCCTGCAACCGCTTAAGATTGGTATTACTACCTGGCCCGGTTTTGATGTTGTGCTGTATGCCAAAGAAGCCGGACTGTTCCAGAAAAACGGGTTGGATGTGAACCTGATCCGGTTTGAGAACCAGCAAGATTCTGCCCGTGCGGTGCTGCGCGGAACGCTGGATGCGGCATTTGCTTCTCTTTGGGATGTGATGCAAGTCGATCCGGGCAATGACAAGCCAGTGTTTTTCATGGTCACCAACATTTCCCATGGTGCCGATGGAATTGTTGCCCGATCGGGAATTCAAACGGTTAAAGATTTGCGGGGAAAGCGGGTTGCGGCGAAGTTGGGAACAGTGAATCATCTGATTCTGCTGGAAGCGCTGAAACTTCACAACATCAAGCCGAGTGAGGTGAAGATCGAGGATATTCCCAATGAAACGGCTGCCGAGATGATCGTAGCTGGCAAGCTGGATGGGGCAGTCCTGTGGGAGCCGCTTCTGAGTGAAACGGCGAAAAAAAGTAAGGGCAAGATTGTTTATACGACCAAAGAGGTAGACAGTCTGGTGATTGATGGGGTGGTGTCGCGATCGCAGGTGCTTCAGTCTAAAAAAGCAGAGGTCAGTAAGTTTATCTCCACCTGGTTTGAGGTGATGAACGCAGTAGATACCAAACCCAAGGAAGTATTTCAGCAGGTTGGAAAAGTATTGAATCAAAACGGTGAGTCCTTTGCCAGTGACTACAGCGGCCTGAAAAAGGGAGACATTGCCATGCAAAAGCAGATGTTTCAGACAGAAGGGCGATTGCAGGCGGCAACTAAACAGCTCATCCACCTCTTGGAAGAGGATCCTCGCCACGGACACATTGCCCGTAAAGATGTGGAAATTGACCCTGAACCCGTTACCGCTGCAATTAAAGAATGGAAAGCTTGAGACGCAGATTTTGGTTCCGTCAGCAAAGTCTTGCAAGGCAACTATTGATCAGTTTGGGAGTGCCTTTGGTGACGGTTGGGATAGCAGCCCTGGGAGTCAATTTTTGTCTGATCGAGGCTAACCTGACCTATCAGGTCAAAACCCGTGCCCAATCGATCACCCAATCCCTGGAATTTGCAACGGAAGGACTATTAGAGCGGGAAAACCAGAGTACCCTGCGGCGGGTGGTTCAGAATTATGCGACCCTGCCCGCTGTCCTGGAAATTGCGATCGTCACTCCGGATGGCAACATTCTGGCGCACAGTTCGCTGGGCTCAGTCAAACGTTCCTATAAATTGATCCATCCCGAACTCGGTGTCGCCATAGAACAGGCATCGAGTTCGGGGAAAGAGACCAGCGTGGATTTGGTCATCGACGGCAAACCTGCCCTGGCGCAGATCCTTCCCTTTGGCAGTACGCTGTTTGGCACAGCGGGAGAACGGGGAGTGACGATCGCGATCGTTGATCTCAAGCAAATTCAACAGGAAGCAGGCAAAACCTTCTTCACCTCAACCCTGACCATGCTGGCGGGAATTGGCATTATTTTGCTGTTGGCGGCTGCGATGATTCACCGGAAGGTATTGCGCCCGATCAAAGCCCTCAATGCTGCCGTTGTTGCCAGCCGCGATTCTGGTGCTTTTAGCATGCCTGAACGGATGCCAAACAATGAAATTCTGTTTTTAGCAGCCACATTTAACACCGTGTTTAAGCAACTGGAAGCCTATGATCAGCTCAAATCTGAAATTGCTCAGCGCAAGCAGGTAGAGAAAGACTTGCGAGAGAGTGAAGCCAGCGAACGGAAGAAATCCCAGGAACTGGAGCAGACCCTTGAAGAACTGCGGCGAACTCAAACCCAACTGGTACAGAGCGAAAAAATGTCGAGTCTGGGGCAACTAGTGGCGGGGGTTGCCCACGAAATCAATAATCCCGTGAACTTTATCCACGGCAATATTCACTACGCCGATCAGTATGCTCAGGAATTGCTAGAATTGCTGGCTCTTTATCAATCTCACTGCCCCGCGCCAGCAGCCGAAATCCAACAGCGGACAGCCGAAATTGATCTAGAGTTTTTGCAGGATGATCTGCCCAAATTGCTCTCATCTATGAAAGTAGGCGTCGATCGGATTCGCGAGATCGTGTTGTCTCTGCGATCGTTCTCCCGACTGGATGAGGCGGAGGTCAAAGATGTGGACATTCACGATGGCATCGACAGTACCTTACTGATTCTGCAAAATCGGCTGAAAGCGAAAGGCGGTCATAGGGAAATTCAAATTATCAAGGAATACGGTCAGTTACCCCCGGTGGAGTGCTATGCCGGACAACTGAATCAGGTATTTATGAATATTTTGAGTAATGCGATCGATGCCCTGGAAGAGAGCATGGGCGATGGGCAACATGCAAGCCGCTCACCTGCGATTACGATTTGCACCGAAACCCTCCTGGATCGAGCCGTCGTTATTCGCATTGCTGACAATGGGCCGGGCATGCCTGAAGTGGTGCAAAACCGCCTGTTTGACCCTTTCTTCACCACAAAACCTGTGGGCAAAGGAACCGGCATGGGAATGTCGATCAGCCATCAGGTGATTACTGAGAAACACAGGGGAGCTTTGAAGTGTCTATCTGCCCCCGGTGAGGGAACCGAGTTTGTGATCGAAATTCCAATTCGACAGTCTTAAGGGGCTGGGCGTCATTACACTGAAGCTGCCCGTGGGGCTGGAGGGGGACCACCGTTCGGCTGAGCGTTCCCGGCCCCCAGCAGCCCGCCCTACCCACCAGGGTTATGACTATTCTGCCTAGAAATCAAAATAAATGTAGGGGAGAGAGCCTGCGGGGGCAAGCAACCAGACCGCAAACAGACAAGCGGGAACAAGCAACAACTTGACGGGCCAGTTGAGTTGGAGTTTAAGGAATCGATCGCAGGTGTAGGCAATCCCCATTAAGGTAGCCAGAATACCAAGTAGCAGGGCAATCTGGAGGGGTTCCAGCCCAAAGGCTTCCCGATAGACTTTGTGAGCGAATTGGGCATCTGCTGCGTGCCCCCACAGGCGTTGTACCACCAGCCAGGAATCCTTTAAATTGGGTAGACGGAAGAAAATCCAGGCAAAAAACACCATTGCCTGGGTCAAAACCCAGGCTGTAATAATTCCCACTGGACTTTGCCAGAACCATTTCAGCCCCTGACTGTGGCTGGAGATACCATCCACCAGGCGATGAATCACGAGGGCCAGTCCATGTAGAATTCCCCAAACAATAAAACCCCAGGCGGCACCATGCCAGATGCCCGCAACCAGCATGATGATCATCAAATTCAGGCAGGTCCGCTGCAATCCCTGGCGAGATCCCCCCAGAGGGAAATAGAGGTAATTCCGTAACCAGTTCCCCAGGGTCATATGCCAGCGTCGCCAGAAGTCTGCAATGCTGGTGGAGAAATAGGGAAAGTTAAAGTTTTGTGGCAGGTTGATTCCTAATAGGATGGCGCTTCCCCGTGCCATATCAACGTAACCGCTAAAGTCTAGATAAAGCTGAAATCCATAGGCGATCGTTGCCAACCACAAATCGCTACTTCCGGCCCGCTGTAGGTTTTGAAAACTTAAATCAACCAAAACCCCTAAATTATCTGCAAGCAATCCTTTTTTGACTGCCCCACAGGCAATTAACCATATCCCCTCCGTCAGGCGGTCTACTGTCGGCAAACCCTGGGTTTGAACCTGGGTGGCAAAAGTATGGTAGCGGGTAATCGGACCACTAATCAGCTTTGGAAAGAACAGTTTGTAGGCAGAAAATTTGAGGAACTGCTGGGCGGCAGCGGCACCCCGATACACATCGACCAGATAGGCGATACATTCAAAGCAGAAGAAGCTCAGCCCCAAGGGAGCAATCAGATTGGCGTGGGTCCATTCGGAACTGGTCTGGAGCACAGCTACCCCGAACAGGCCACCGATCGTAGATAGCAAAAACGGAACATACTTGAAACCCAGCAGCAGCAAGATATTTAGGACAATGCCAAGGCACAAAAGCTTAAACCGCTGACGATTCCAATCCTGCTGGGCAAACTGCCAGTCTTCCATGCGCCAATCTGGCGGTGCGCCAATCATTTGCCCCAGCCGAAAAGTAATCCACGTAGCGGCAAACAGCAGGGGGATGTATTGAATCTGGAGAGATGAATAGAAAACAATACTCGCAGCCAAAAGCGCCCACATTCTGAGCCATTGTTGCTGAACTGACCAATAGATCCCCAGGACACTGAGGAGGAAGAGGGCGTAGGTGAGGGAAATGAAGGTCATTGGCGAAAAAAGTTAGCGCTCAATGGGCTTGATTATAGTGAACGTTTCCCGATCGGATCATTGATTTAAAGACAAATAACATCTGTGTCAAACGGTATGCTAACATCAATATTCGTGGAACAAGTGGGTCGGTGCCCGAGTGGTTAATGGGGGCGGACTGTAAATCCGCTGGCTACGCCTACGCTGGTTCAAATCCAGCCCGGCCCATCCACGCTGAGAAAGCTAGTAATAAAGGTTTAAGCAGCCGCTTAAACCTTTATTACTTCCCAATTGCCCTTGTAGCTCAGTGGTAGAGCACACCCTTGGTA
>JBAUTA010001467.1:0-9537 GCA_049581985.1 Kovacikia sp. | reverse complement strand
GCCCAATCTGTGAGTCAGCGTCAACTCGCCATTTCGATCTCCGCGATCGTCGAGGAGATGAGCCGGAATGTTCCCCTTAACCTGTGCCTGATTTTGGACCACAGCGGCTCCATGGGGGGGCGCTCCCTGGAAACGGTGAAGCAAGCAGCCCAAAAGATCGTAGATCGGCTCTCACCGGACGATCATCTTTCGATCGTGGCCTTTGACCACAAGGCTAAGGTGTTGGTTTCTAATCAAATGATTGATAACCCTGCCAGTTTTAAGTTGCAAATCAACCAGATTAAGGCAGGGGGGGGAACGGCGATCGACGAGGGGTTGCGACTCGGCATTGAGGAACTGGCAAAAGCGAAGAAAGATACCATTTCCCAAGCATTTCTGTTAACTGATGGCGAAAATGAGCATGGCGACAACGATCGCTGTTTGAAGCTGTCTAAACTGGCGGCAGACTATAACCTGACCGTCAACACCCTGGGGTTTGGTGATGCCTGGAACCAGGATGTTTTAGAAAAGATTGCTGATGCGGGTGGGGGAAGTCTGTCCTTCATTCAGAGCCCGGAGCAGGCAGTGGATGAGTTTGCCCGTCTGTTTACCCGGATTCAATCGGTCGGGCTGACCAACGCCTACCTGCTGTTAACCCTGATGCCCAACATCCGCCTGGCGGAGATGAAACCATTGGCCCAGGTCTCTCCAGATACGATCGAACTGCCTGTCATGCAGGAAGGGGGGAACTATATTGTCCGCTTGGGCGATTTGATGATCGATAGCCCCAGAGTAGTGCTGGCAAATCTCTATCTGAGCAATTTGTCCGCAGGTTTGCAATCCATCGCCCAGGTGCAGGTGCGTTATGATGACCCAGCCTATACCAAGGAGGGATTGCTGACTGAACGGCTACCAGTTTCAGCAAACGTCATGACTCCCTACCAGCCTGCGCTGAATCCCCAGGTTCAGCAACATATCCTGGCCCTGGCAAAGTATCGCCAAACCCAGATTGCTGAAACCAAACTCCAACAGGGCGATCGCACAGGTGCCGCCACCATGCTGCAAATGGCAGCCAAAACCGCTCTCCAAATGGGCGATCAGGGAGCCGCCACCGTATTGCAGCAAAATGCAACCCGGTTGCAGACAGGTGAGAACCTTTCAGAAGCTGATCGCAAGAAGACTCGCATTGTCTCGAAGACAACACTGACCTAGGGGTCTGTCAAGCTTGATTTAATACGTTCTAGAATTGATTTGCCGATACTCCGAACAGGCGATCGTTTGACTGTCCAATCCCCCCGACAAGTTGCTCCACAAGCCACGCCTCCATCCTCACCCATTGGGGTGCATCCCAATTCTGCGGATGTCATTTTGAACGCTGCAATCGCGGAGCGAAGAATCTCGATTTATCGGATGAGACGGAGATCCTTCATTCCACTCCGTTTCATTCAGAATGACAAAGCTGGGATGCACTCCACCCATCGGGCTACGGCTATACAGGCTTGCTTAGGAGGGCCGTTCAAAGCTTTTTCAGGATGCAAAAAAGTGCTTTAGGGAATGGATCTAGCGTTCCTTGATACACCGTTTGGGCCGCAGATTGGAGGTGAAAGCGGTGCCCGAAAATTTGCCTGATCTCGGTGTCTGTAAACCGATAGGGACCTTCCTCACGATTTTCCAGGTGGCTGAAGCATTTCAAACATAGGTAGCGGTTTGGTTTCAGCAGATTTGCAACCGTTTGAACGTAGTTTTCCCTGCTGTCAGGAGACAGTACATGGAAGCACCCTCTATCCAGGATCAGATCGAAGGAGCGATCGAGATGACTATTGAGAATATCGTCTTGCTTGAAGGAAATGTCTACCCCTTTTGCGTGCGCTTTGGCTGCTGCTTGAGCTATGGCTGTCTCTGAGAGGTCAGTGGCAATCACCTGGAAACCCCGTTCCGCCAAGGCGATCGCTTGAGTTCCGGGTCCTGTTCCCAAATCCAGCACGGTTCCTGAGTCCAGTCCCAGTGTGATCAGCGCATCTTCTACATCAGGATCCAGATCCGGGTTAAACCAGGGCATTGATTCGACCGACTTTTCCTGGTAGAGCTGTTCCCAATTGGGAAATTCCCGTGACGTCATGATGTCTACTCCGGTGCTTGTATTACTCTTATGGCGCTATAGCGGTTTGCACTTGGATGAAGTACAGAAATATGAGGTACAGTGGGGCGCGAAGCACCCTCACTGTACCTCACACCCTGGAAAAGGGCTATCTACCGCACTACGGAGATTCAGTTAGGACGGGGGCGGGGGTAATCCCACCCCATCCCGCTGTCACTTTTATTCTTTTATTCTTCTTTTATTCTTTTATTCTTTAAATTGGTACGATTCCTGAACAGACAGCATGGGGCCACGGGAGTTATGTAGAAGTCTTGCTCCTGCTCGCGATCGGACTTAGACTGCTGGTGAGGCAGATCCCTGGGGTTGAATCCCCACTCTGTTCTGATTACCTTCTGTTCTGATTACCTATAGCTGGCCTAAATTGCTGATGAACAGAGGGAGTTGTAAAAGCCTTTCCCTGACGGAGAAGTGCTTTCGCAATCCAAATCGGATCGCTATATCGTCAGTTAACCCTCACCTGGAAAAACCTGGATGTTTATTTACGTTATTGCCGACTACGGGACTGGAGATCCGGCATTTTCTGAAGTGACCCAGCGTCTCCTGATGGCTATTCCTGATGCTCAGCTCTATCCACTTTCAGTGCCGCCATTCAGTACCCTGGCAACGGGTTTCTGGATTGCCCAGCTTGGTCTGAATCCCGGCCCCAAAGAGCGTCTGATTTATCACAACTGTGCTCCTCGCCAGGATGACCCAGAAGCCCGCCGAGATAACGAAGGAGAGGGGCTGACCTATGCCCTGTTGCCCAATGATGTCAAAGTCGTAGGTGTGAATGCGGGCTATACGCTCTCCTTCATCAAGGACTACGCCACGGTCTTGCAGACGGTCAATGTCTCCCGGGGCGGTTCGCAGTTTCGCTCACGGGATGTGTTTCCTGTCGCTGCGGCTGCCATTGCCCGCGAGGACTTCAGCCTGTTGGGGAACAGTCTCAATCCGGAACAAATTCCAGAGGTGCCCGTGGATCGAATTGCCTGGATTGATGGCTATGGCAACATCAAAACAACGATTCCAGTCCACACCATTAACCTGGAGCCTGAAACCAAGATCGTGATCCGCATTGGGGATGTGGTGAGTGATGCCATCTATTCCGATGGCAGCTTTAAGGTTTCTGAAGGAACTCTGGCCTTTGCTCCTGGCAGCTCTGGTTGGGCCTCTCCTACAGGGGGAGAACCGTTACGCTGGATGGAGCTTTTTCTGCGCGGTGGAAATGCCTGGGAGCGGTTTGGCAAACCCCGAATTAATGGGCAAATCACTCAAATTGCCTGATCCCACAATCACCAGTTAATCATGCCAAAAGCCATGCACCAGTGCTTCCCTGGTGCATGGAGAATGGGTGACGACAGTAGGAGAGGTTAGCAGATTAACCAACGGGAACCAGCAGGAGATTCTCTTCGGGAGGGGAAACGATCGATGGTTTTTGCCGGGGTGGGCTTAGATCTTCGAGTCCATTAGTTTCGCTTGCCTGCCGCTTAAACGAATAGAGGATAAACGCTACGGCAAGGTAGCCAAAGATGAGATATTCCAAAAAAATGGCGATCGTCGTTAGCAAGTCTTGTAACGTATCCATAATTGGCAGCCTCCATACTCCTAGTAGACCAAAACGAAAGTTTTGGAGGGGGTGTAAAATTGACGATTTGCAATACTAGTTTCTATTATGTCGGATCTGGCACCCCCAATCATCCGTCCTGGGGTAATCGGGGGCGCTTTCCGTCAGCCATCCCCCAAGCCCATCCCGGCAACGGCGTTTGGGTGCTGCTGGAGGAGTCGGGAAGCCTCCCCTTCCCCATTTGCCCCTTGTCCATAGCTATCGCCAGTTTGATTAGGACAGAGGATTAAAGGGGAAGGAGGGAAGGGGGGGCGTTGCCCCCAGCCAGCGGTGAAACCCCTGCACCCCGTCCTAACGAATAGGGCCACGGCTATAGATAGTCCCCCCCTCTTCCCTGGTTCTAAAACTTTCTGCGCCACCTCAATAATTTCGGCTATCCTGGCTTCAGTGTTGCCTGTGATGCTCGCTACATGATGCAGCCAAATCTTGTTCAACTTGCCCAATCAGGGGATGCTAACGCGATCGCTATCCTGATGAATTCTACCCTTCAGGCAATTGGTGTAACCGCCAGGGTGGTTTTGAAGGAAGATGACCTCTATGTCTTGTTGGAATCGGAGCATGTCCTGGCTCAGAGTTCCTGCGCAGAATTTATTCGTCGAGGAATTGCCCGTTTAGGGATGGCATGGCTTTCATCGGCAGTGATTTACAGCCGAATTGTGGGCGAACCCGCTCCCCTATGGGTAGAGAAAATTGAATTGGTCGAAACCGAATTCCACAATCCCTTTGTTCTGGCACCGGGAACGGTGTTGGATTCTGAGGGTGGAATTCTTCGCCGGTTGCCGACTCCCATTCCCCGACGGGTGCGTCTGTTTGATCTGCTGCTGTTGGGGTTTCCGCTGCTGGTTGTCCTCACCAGCATTCAGATTTGGAGCCGCTATCTCTCCAGTGGTCTGCATTTAGGCACATCGCCAACTTCTACTCAAATGAATAAACAGAAGAAGGCTAACCCGTCCACGAAAGCGTCGCCTGACGCAAAAGCCGACCTGTTAGAGTCGGCGATCGCTCAGGCGAGTAAGGCAGTCCAGCAGGGAAAGACCGCCCAAACCAGGGCGGATTGGCGGCAGACAGCCGACGAATGGTGGCAGGCGATCGCCCTCTTAGAAAAAGTGCCATCCTCCCACCCAAAGTCTGCGATCGCGCAACAGAAACTCGCAGAATATCAACGCAACCTGGCTTTTTTAGCGAAAGACCGCCTCAGCTTGTCTGGGATGGAGTTGAAAAAGACCATTTCTGGCGGAATTTCGCCCAAATCCGTGGTCTACTCTGGCAACGACCTGTTCTTTGCGCAGAACATGATGTATGGCCATACCATCACGGTCTACGATCGGGAATACCGCCTGGTTAAGACCCTCTCTGATGGGGTGAGCCTGGCAGACTATGGCTATTCTCAATACAAGGGGGCACAGCAGGGCGCACCTGTTGAAGCGGCCTTTTCTGAAGCCGGTAAGGTTGCCTGGGTGTCAAATTATGAGATGTTTGGCACGGGCTTTAATAACTCCGCTGATGATACCTGTAGCCCCTCCAGCAATAATGATCCCAGCTTCCTTTACCGGATTGGGACTGGCACCCTGAAGATAGAACAGGTGATTCAGGTGGGGTCTGTGCCTAAATTTGTCGCGACTACTCCCAACAATCGCTATGTGCTGGTAAGTAACTGGTGCAGTTGGGATGTCAGCGTCGTCGATACCCAAAAGAATAAGGAAATTCGCCGGATTCAGTTGGGCCCCTATCCCCGCGGGATCGCCATCGATCGCAACTCGGAAAAAGCTTATGTTGCCGTCATGGGGTCTTACGATGTGGCTGTCATTAACTTGAAAGATTTTTCCGTGAACTGGCTGAAGGATGTCGGGCATTCTCCCCGCCATCTGAATCTCGATCCGGAGGGCAAATACCTTTACGCCACCCTTAACGGGGAAGGTCAGGTTGCCAAAATTGATCTGTCTACGGGGGCAGTTGTCAGCAAAGCGGCGACCGGAGACGCGCCCCGCAGCATGGCTATTTCAGCGGATGGGCAATTTCTCTATGTGGTTAACTACAATTCCGACTCCGTGAGCAAAGTCCGCACGCGGGATATGCAGGTTGTTCAAACCGTCAGCGTCAACCCCGCTCCGATCGGCATTACCTACGATGCCAAAACCCATCAGGTCTGGGTCGCTTGCTACTCTGGCAGCATTTTGGTGTTTCAGGACTAAAGCGATTTTTCCAAAGATTTTGGGCGTTGCATAATGAGAATATGAAATCAGGGTGAGAACGATGCAATGTCCCGAATGTGGTTCAACCAGTATCAGTAAGAATGGCAAGCAAAGAGGTAAACAAAATTACCTGTGTAAAGACTGTCGGCGGCAGTTCATTGAAACCTATGATCCACCTTCTGGCTATGCCGATGAGTTTAAGCGCGAATGTCTCAGAATGGATGTCAACGGCATGGGATTTCGAGGCATTGAACGAGTCAAAGGTGTTCACCATACCACCGTCATTACTTGGATCAAACAAATCGGTGAATTGTTACCCGATGCCTATGATCCAGAAGTTCCTCCTGAAGTTGGTGAATTGGATGAACTGGAGACTTCTGTTGGCTCAAAAAAAACAAAATTTGGCTCTGGACTGCCGTTGACCACTTCAGAAAAGGGATCTTAGGGTGGGTTCTGGGCGATCATAGTGCGGACACATTCCGACCGTTGTGGGTGATCGTTGCGTCCTGGCAGTGCTACTTCTATGTCACTGATGGCTGGTCTGTTTATCCAGGATTCATTCCAGCAGGAGACCAAATTGTGAGCAAGACCTACATGACCCGAGTTGAGGGAGAAAATACACGCTTGCGGCACTATCTTGCTCGGTTACATCGCAAGACTTTGTGCTATTCCAAATCCGTAGAGATGCTGAAACACTCGATTCGATTGTTATTACACTACCTCAAATTTGGTAATGTACCTGTCCCTCAGTAAATCATATTCCCATTCAGCAACGCCCGTTAGCCCTTAAGCTTTCGGTTGGGGCATTGTAATTAGCTTATCTGTGTGTTCAAAATCAAGTTGCTGCAAGGTTATCTGTAGGGGATATGGTGCGTCAAGGGTTTCTGCTCAGAGCCAGAGCATGACTTGATTGCGATACTATAGAGTCAGTTTGAAGCGTGGGGTTTTCTATGACTACCTTGCCAGAAATCGAAGCAGCTATTAAAAATTTACCTAAAAGTGACGTCCGTCAACTCTCAGTTTGGTTGCAAGAGTATTTGGATGAGCTGTGGGATCGGCAAATTGAAGCCGATGTAGCATCAGGTAAACTGGACAAGTTAATTGCTAAGACAGAGGCAGATATTACAACTAACCAAGTGAAAAGTCTTGATGAAGTCGTTCACAACACCTGACTTTTGGGAAGCATATGCGGAGCTAAATCCAGACGTGAAGGAACAAGCTCAAAAAGCGTATCAACCTTGGCAAGAAAATCCGCTGCATCCTTCTTTACATTTCAAGAAGGTAGGGAAAAATCTGTGGTCTGCGCGTATCAGTGGTGGTTATCGAGCATTAGCTTTGAAGAAGGGTGATGACTATTATTGGTTCTGGATTGGTGCTCATGACAAATACGAAGCTTTGCTGAATTAACTATGTGTCAAGTCCGGGCCAATACTGCGTTGGTGCGGACGGTACAACCCACATTCCGCATATCTTGCATGAGACTGTGTATTTTCTGCGATTGGGTTATGGCAAGGGATTCAGAAAGCGTCAATCTTTAGGACTCAAGGCGAGACTCAATTGCAGCATCTTATTGCGAAGCTGGTTTACTCTAATAGCTGAAACGATTACTGCTGCATTTGAAATATAGAGTACTACATCTTGAAGTGCGGAATGTGGGGTACAAAGGTTATCGGCGAGAGTTCGAGGTTATCTGCCGCCTCACAACTTCACCGTTAGCCTGCATCTTGCACACAGAATGTAGATTTGAGAAAACTTTACTTGAGCTTTATGCAAGTGCTTTAGTTTTATATCATCCGTGTTCCTTAGAGACTCCAGGCAATTAAGAAAGAACCTGCGATGTAAGCAAAGGCTTCAATTAACCCGGCACCTAAATTGGGAACAGATTGGTTAACGATCTCATCGGAAATTTTGGCTCCCGGAACCAAGACCAGATCGGCAATCCAGCGAATGGCCGCCAGGGCAAGCAGGCAAATGCCCAGCCCCAGCATGTACTGGGCAAAGCTTTGGGGCCAGTTCTGGAACTCTGGCGCAAAGGCAACTCGAATTACATTTCCAGTGGCAATCAATAATCCCGCCAGAGCAACCCCCGCCGCCGGATTGTTCCGCCGACAAATTTCACCAAACACGTTGTAGTTGGCGATGCGGGGATAGATGGCACTAACCAGCACCAAAACCGCCATGCCAATCACCCAGCAGGCTAACCCCACCAGCCAACCCCCACTTTGTCCTGCCAGGGCGGCACTGAGAATTAGCCCATTGGCAATATGAACCCCCGCTTCAACGGATGCGGCTCCCACATTTTGTTCTTCTCGAATCTCACGGGCAGTATCGCAGCGGCGCAAAATGAAGCGATCGCCCACCCACGCCCCCACCAGCATTAGCACAATTACGCCTGCTCCGTAGCTGATTAGATTGAATAACTGCTCCTGCCAGGTTTTCCCGATTTTATCTAACACCCCTGCCAGGGCAATGACAAGCCCAAGATAGTAGCCAACCAGGGCGATCGCCACTGCCGGGTTATCCCTCACGAACAGTTCCAGATTCAACTCTATGCGCCGGAACAGCTTTTGATAGGTAAACTGCCCCACCCAAAACACGGCAAAGCCGATCACAATTTCTACAGCGACAAGAGTAATTTGGGAAAAAACAGTGTTCATGGGAGGGGGAGGGATAAAAGATAAGGATGCAGGAAGGAGGGGGAAAGCAGCGGAGAGGAATGGAGGGAACCGGGTGGCCCAGGGATGGGCACTGCAAAACTCATTTTTTTATCCCTCATTTCTTATCCTGTTCAAGACTCCAATAAGCGTATCTGCCAGACGATCGTAGAAAAAATAATCCTGAGCGCCGATCGTGGTCAGGGGGGTGCCGCCAAACTGGCGTTTGAATTGGGAGAATTTGGCGTAACTGTGCTCAGGTTTTTGGGTGTAGCCATAGAAGTCGTAAACGGGATACCCCTTTGCTTTAGCACGCTGCATGGCTGCCCAATGGAGTCCATAGCTTGCCATCACGTGGGGATGGCGGGGACTGCGCCCACCGTAGAGGTAGGTGGCGCGGGCTGGGGAGGATGGGGAGTGGGGAGTAGGACAGTTGGAGGAAGGATTGCCCCAATACAGGAGCAGAATGGCTGATAGGATTTTACCCTTCCAGGTTGCCAGACCGATTTCTGCCCGATTTGCAGCAAACAGGGTCTGACACAGGTTGATGAAAAAGCCGTAGGGTTCGCCAAAGAACTGCTGGCGGTTGACGGTTTCCCAAAACAGATCGTAGAAAATGGGAATGGCTTGCGGGTCGGTGGTAAAGCTGGTTTCAACTCCATGCCGCTGGCTGAGCCGAATGTTATAGCGTCCCTTAGGCTTCATTGCCTGGAGGATTTCGGTTTCGGAGGGGCGCAAATCAATTAACAGGGTTTCTGAGGGGAGGAGGTCTACCGGAGCACGTACAAAGCTGTCAAGGTAGCCTGGTTTTTCTGACAATAACGGTTCTATGCGGAGGGCGATCGCTCCCCATTCTTTTGCCAAAATCCTTGCCTGCTCCAGTAATAGTTTTATCCCGTCTGACTCAAATCCTGGCAGGAAAAAGGGGCCTCCTGGAGCCACCAATAAATT
>JBAUTA010001466.1:0-2519 GCA_049581985.1 Kovacikia sp. | reverse complement strand
GATCTGTAGGCAGGTTTGGAATGATAGCCAACTGGAGCCGTTAGATTCTGCCTGGGAGGAAAAAATCCGCGATCGCAACGATCGTCTGGCTTCTACCGGAACCCGCGTTTTAGGTCTTGCGTTCCGTCCGTTGGAAGAGTTGCCAGAACCAGGAACAGAAGCCTCCATAGAGCAAAACCTGATCTTTGCAGGGTTAGTCGGAATGCTTGATCCTGCCCGCCCCGAAGCAAAAAACGCAGTTCAAACCTGTCATCATGCGGGAATTCGTACCGTTATGATTACGGGTGATCACCCACTGATGGCAAAACATATTGCCGAAGAATTGGAAATCTCAACCAATGGTCAATACCTCACGGGGCAAGATCTCAACAAACTTTCCCTGCCAGAGTTGGAAAGGGAAGTGGAATCCGTCTCAGTTTATGCGCGGGTATCCCCCCAACAAAAACTGATGATTGTAGAAGCCTTGAAAAACCGGGGCCACATTGTTTCCATGACAGGCGATGGGGTGAATGATGCCCCCGCCTTAAGTAAGGCCGATATTGGCGTAGCCATGGGTATTACAGGAACGGATGTCGCCAAGGAAGCGGCAGATATGGTACTGCTAAACGACAACTTTGCCACGATCGTTGCCGCCGTCGAAGAGGGTCGGGTGATTTATGACAACATCCGCAAATTCATCCGGTACAACCTGACAGGGAATACCAGTGGGGTGGTGATCATGCTGCTGGCCCCGTTTTTGACAATGCCCCTACCTCTAAAACCGACTCAAATTCTCTGGATCAATCTATTGGCAGATGGGCTGTTGGCCCTGGCTCTCAGTGTTGAGCCAGCTGAGAGCAAAGTCATGCAGCGCCCCCCCTATCCACCCAATGAAAGCGTTTTCAGTCGGGGTGTGGGCAGAGACATCATTTGGGTTGGTTTGCTGATGGGATTGGTATTTCTGGGAGTCGGCTATTATTTCTGGTCAACGGGCTGGGACAACTGGCAAACCATGGTGTTCTCAACCCTGGCCTTTTCCAGAATGAGTTTGGCGTTGGCGATGCGATCGGAACGCGATTTCCTGATCAAGCAAGGGCTATTGTCCAACAAACCAATGCTAGGTGCAGTTGTATTAACCCTTAGCTTGCAGATGGCAGTTATTTACGTTCCCTGGCTGCAATCCATTTTTGAAACCCGGCCCCTGTCTCAGCAAGAGCTTCTGATCAGTCTGGCAATCAGTACCGTTGGCTTTTGGGCAGTCGAAATTCAGAAGGTGGTCCTTCGCAGTCGGCACTAACCAACGGGAGGCTCCGAAATGCGAAGGATTTAGGCTGGCTATCCGCCCCTAGCACTACTCCTATACCTTAAGTCGGGGTGCAGGGGTGGAACTCCTAGCTGGGGGCAAAGCCCCCCACATCCCCTTTAATTCCAATGTTCTAACGCGCTTGCGTAGGGCTATATCAGCTCAATGGTGATGCATGGAACCGCTACCACCGCCACTACCACCGCCGCTACCACCAACTGTAACTGTGTAGGATAGCGAAAATGGCTTAAAGGTTGCAGGGGATCTGGCCGTACCTTTTAGCTCTAGCTCATACTGCCCTGCCTTAGGAAAGGTAAGGGTGGCTCCCATCACTCCTTGGTATTTTTCTACATTGACTGTTTTCAGTGCTGGCTTGAATAACGGCGTAGCTTTGTTTTCGGCCTGGGGAATCGGGTAGACTTCTAGCCGACAGTTGCACTGGGACAGGGGAATCAGCTGTCCCCCTTTGCGGGTCAGGGCAAACCAGGCGAGGGATGGCTTTCCGGCGATCGGATTATGACCCGGTTCAATATGAAAGGTTGCAGCAACGTCACCACTCACTTTTACCGTGTGTGCCAGAACCGGGGTAGCCAGTAAAACTGGAATCACTAACCAGCTAAAAGATTTATAAAACCTGGAAGAGCAAGACATAGAGCTTCATCAACAAAGATGCCACCCATTCTGGAAGGGCGTACTCTCGTTGTCAAAAGACGGACTGTCAAACTCCTTCAGGTTAAGCAGTAAGGTCTACCCTACTTGCCCACCTGATTAGCTCAACTGGATGACCCAGGTTCACCTGCCTGGTTGGCACAGGTACACGAAGCATCACCAAGCTTTTCCAAGATAAATTCCTGGTAGTAGACCTGAAGTATGCCCCATGAAAAGCTGGACTGTTGGACAAAAAGTTGTGTGCGATCGCCAGGATAGGCAGTTAAGCGGCTGTATTGTGCGCTCCGTTAATTCAGATAGTATCGTTATCTTCTGCCCTAAATTCAATACGGTGATCTGCGGACTGCGGAAGAATTTAGAAAAACTCGGATGGAGAATTTTGGGGTGAGGATGAGAGGGTGGGATGATCAGCCTTTTCTACCCTCCTACGCTCTCATGACTGCCCTTTCTAGCTCTGCTATTACAACAAAAATAAAGTTTTGAAAGGGATGGGCATTAAATAGTTCTAGAATTGGGTAGCGATTGTCTTGAAAGTCAAGCGGAATTGATTGCATCCGTGCTCTTTGCT
>JBAUTA010001465.1:0-1571 GCA_049581985.1 Kovacikia sp. | reverse complement strand
AGGCCAATGTAACGAGAATCCAGGGAAATCAGTCAAGCCCAATGCACTCCAAGCCTGAATCTGGGACGGAAGCCAGGTCCTGATCACGCCCCCAGACTCGCAACGCAAGCCGGAATTTCGTTTGGAGGGGGGGAAGGTGGGGAGGGGTCTGATCTGCCGCATTCTCCACTTCAAGGGGTCTTAATTCATTCCCCGGATTCCCAGCGAGTTCCAAATTCCAGGGAAAGCTGTTCATAGGTCAGCTCTTTTTTCTCTTCATCCCCTAAGTTAGAGACACTGATTCCTAAAAGGCGGACTTGCTTATCACTCCCATAAATGGTTGCCTCTAGCAATTCTCGCGTCACGTCAAAAATTATGGCTTCGTCAGCCGTTGGCAAGGGCAGAGTTCGACTGCGCGTGATCAGTTGGTAATCGGCATAGCGAATCTTTAAGGTAATCGTGCGTCCACAGGCGTTACGGGCATCTAACCGATTTTTGAGCGTTTGGGCAATGGTTTTCAGTTCGATGCCCAGGAGAGACAGGTCCGTTAAGTCCTGTTCAAAGGTTTTTTCCGCGCCGATCGACTTTCGGATGCGATTGGGGTTAACCGGGCGATCGTCCTGGGCTCTAACGATCCGGTAATAAAACCGCCCAACCTTACCAAACTGATGCACCAGATCTTCCTCAGTCCAGCGCTTCAAGTCAGAGCCCCTGGTAATTCCCAGTTTGTGCATTTTGGCTGCGGTCACCGCCCCAATACCGTGAAACTTCTCAATTGGCAGTTCCTCCACAAATGCCGCTGCCGCCTGAGGTGGAATCAGGACCAGCCCATCGGGTTTATCCATATCTGAAGCAACCTTGGCCAGGAATTTATTGATCGAAACGCCTGCGGAAGCTGTTAATCCTGTTTCTGCGTAGATAGATTGCTTAATCTCCTTGGCGATCGCCGTTGCCGAGGAAATGGCAGACCGATTGATCGTCACGTCCAGATAGGCTTCATCCAGGGCCAGCGGTTCAACGAGGTTGGTATAGCGATCAAAGATTTCCCGAATTTGTTCCGAAACTGCCCGGTATACTTCAAATCGGGGCTTAACAAAGATCACGTCAGGACATTTTTGGACCGCAATCCGCGACGGCATTGCAGACCGAATTCCAAATTTACGAGCTTCGTAGCTGGCGGCTGCAACAGCCCCCCGTTTCTCAGGAGAACCGCCCACAACTAGAGGTTTGCCTCGATAATCTGGCTCATCCCGTTGCTCGACTGATGCATAGAACGCATCCATATCGATGTGAATGATCTTTCTAACGGTATTCATGGGGCTTTGGCGGGTGCCCGTGGCCGACAAGGAAAGAGGGCAGCGTGGACCTACCACCCCTGCCTACAGCCAGGATAACTGAGTCGCCGGAGATTCTTCATCAAGCACACTTTCCACCCATCCCCGCTGATACATCGGTGTTTGGTGCCGCCCCACCAGACGAGGGGAAATACCTGTCTGCTGCAGGCGCGATCGGGCCTGTTTATTAGAACACTTTAGGATGGCTGCCGCTTCTGCCAGGGAAAGCCACTGTTTCCTAAAGCGAGGCAATAGAAC
>JBAUTA010001464.1:0-2105 GCA_049581985.1 Kovacikia sp. | reverse complement strand
CCGAAACACCTGCGTTAAGCGCACCACCGGGATTTGTTCAGACGCGATTAAGTCTTGCAACACCGCTCCGGGACCGACGCTGGGTAGTTGATCGGTGTCACCAACCAGCAGCAGTTGGGCATCCAGGGCGATCGCTTTGAGCAGTGAGTTTGCCAGGAACAGATCGAGCATGGAGGCTTCATCCACCACAAGCGCCTGCGCCGGAATCGGATTGTCCTCATCCCGTTTGAACTTCATGGTTTTGGGGTCAAACTCCAGCAGGCGATGCACCGTTTTCGCTGCCTGCCCGGTCATCTCGCTTAACCGCTGTGCCGCTCGCCCGGTGGGAGAAGCAAGGGCGATCGACTTTCCCATTGCTTTCCACAGGGCGACGATCGTACGGGTCGTAAAGGTTTTGCCGCAGCCGGGTCCACCAGTGAGAATCAATACCCGTTGACTGGCTGCCATCGTGACGGCATGGCGCTGTTGCTCCGAAAGGGGAGTGCCAGTCGTCTCCACAAAACGGTCCAGCCAGCGTTGCACACGTGGCCCGTCTACTTGAATGGGCTGTCCCAGTAGTTGGTGTAACCGCTCTGCCAGCTTTTGTTCGGCAGCAAAAAAGGGTGGGGCATAGTACCCAAATTGGGACTGTCCTGCGATCGGGGCTTCGGTCTTAATCAACTCTCCATCGGTCACCATTTGCTGGCTTAACCTCGACACCTGTTCCGGATTGGGGTGATGGTCAGCAATCTCCAGGCGCTTGACGACGCGATCGACCAATTCATTACCGGGCAAGAAACAGTGTCCTTCTTCAGAGGCTTCGCCCAAGACGTGCACCATGCCAGCCCGATAGCGAAACTCAGAGCCGGGGGCAATGCCCAGATTACGGGCGATCGCGTCGGCTGTGACAAAGCCAATGCCATAAACATCGGTTGCCAGTTGATAGGGATTGTGGGTGACGGTGGCGATCGCCGCATCGCCATACTGCTTGTAGATTTTGACCGCATAGGTGGTGGAAACACCGTGACTTTGGAGAAACAGCATCACTTCTTTGATCGCTTTTTGCGTCACCCAGGCAGACTGAATCAACTTGATGCGCTTTTGGGCAATGCCGGGGACTTCCCCCAGACGATCGATCTGGTGTTCAATAATCTCCAGCGTTTCCACACCAAAGTGGGCGACGATGCGTTTGGCGGTGACGGGACCCACGCCTTTGATCAAACCGCTGCCCAGATATTTCTCAATCCCGGTGATGGTGGCGGGTTTGGTCTCCCGATACTGCGTCACCTGAAACTGGGCCCCAAATTTGGGATGGTCTTTCCAGGTGCCTTGCAGTTGCAAGGTTTGCCCTGCCTGGATGTTGGCAAAATTGCCCGTAATGGTAACCAATTCGCTGGTGCGGGGGGCTTTGAGCCGAGCAACGGTGTAGCCCGACTCTTCCGAGTGGTAGGTAAGCCGTTCGACTACGCCTTGCAGCGACTCCAAGGGGGGAGCCTGATAGGTTCCTGGTGGTTGGCGCGGCGGATTCAACGCAATTTCTCTAGGTGTTCAGGACATTTGTATTATAGATTGACAACTGTAGGCGATCGCGGCTTTTCAGCCCTCGAAGGTTTTCAATTGAACCTCTATACCTGTGCCTAAAAAAGCTTGCTCAACAACGACAGGAACCCCAACAGGATGGCTGCGTTCAAAGCAGCGCGAGGATGATTGTCCCATTGAGTATTTCTTCAGAACCGGCTATCTACCTTCGAATATTTCGCCGATGTTCCAGGTTGATACAGGGATTGCTTACCCGATCGAGCGTTTCCCTTTTAGAGTTTCCAGGAGTGCAGGAGGGGTGCTAATCATGAAAGGAGTAAGCTTATGTTGTAGGTTACGCTTCCAATTTGAATATACAACCATTCAATCATATAATTTAATTAGTGTAGGAGCTAACTTATTCCTGTTTATTCCGTCGGAAGACTCAGTAACAGGCTGTCAGACCGGATCAAATCTCATTTGAGAAGGAGTGCGATTATGACCGTTGAGTATGTCACGCATTCTCTGAAGACTGGAGATATCATGGTTATGGGTCACATTGAAGATGTGTTGACCGTGACGGGGCAGCGGGTTTCTCGTGTTGGAGC
>JBAUTA010001463.1:0-4601 GCA_049581985.1 Kovacikia sp. | reverse complement strand
GGGCACTAGTAGAGTGCGGCGCAAGTTTAGCTACCGTAGAGCGGGCATCTTGCCCGCGCAGGCTAGAAGCCTGCTCTACAAACAGTAGGCGTATTTCCGCCCATCACTACTAGTGGATTTTAGATATAAGTGGAAAAATGGGACTCCACCTAGCCGAGACAAAGCAGCAAACGATGCAAATTTATTAGACGAAAGTCAATTTGAAACCCAGCAAGATCAAGAGCTTGCCGAGGAGTCTGCCAGGAAGCATTTGAACCTTCCTGTACGCATTCCCGATGATGAGAAGTCAATTTTGCCGCATGCTGCCCCCGACGATCGGGTGAGTTAGTAGGAAGAGAGAGAAGCAGGGATGAAGGCTAAGGGTTAGCATGGCTTTCATCCTTTTTTTACTTTTTTGACTTCCTATTCGCCAAACCTCCCTCTTAAGCCTCAGTGCATCTATGCTGGGGGATTGTTACTGTATTAGTAATCTCTATTATTTATTAAATTTAAAGGTTTAAGGGCAAATACGGTCGATCGGGAACGGGGGGTAAGGGGCTTCAGCCCCACGCTCTGATCTGCAACCCCCATTCTCTAAATTGGTATAACAATACAATTGATCAATCTTAGGGGCATGGGAGAGTATGGAGCGTCTGTTTACCCCGCTGCAACAGATTTTAATTACTTGGGCGCTAATTCTAGTCACTGGCTGGATGACACTGAATGCATTGAGCTATTTTAGTGAGTTAATTAGCATTCTGGTGACGGCAGGTTTAATTGCCTTTTTATTAAATTATCCAGTTGCAAATCTGCACCACCTGATGCCTCGTGGGTTGGCAGCAGGATTGGTTTATTTGGTCGCAGGAGTGGTGGTCGGGTTGGCTGGAGTGACGATCGCGCCCCCCGTGCTGAGTCAGGCGCAACAACTCATTACCAACTTGCCCGATTTAATTGCCTCTGGCCAGAAGCAGTTGACCGATCTGCAAGACTGGAGTCAGGCCCACCAACTAAGGTTTGCGGTTCCTTTCCTGCAACAGCATCTCCTGTCGCAGCTCCAGGAGCAGGCACAAAAGATTGCCACCAACGGCTTGGGAATTCTGGTGGGCACCTTTAACTGGGTGGTGGATCTGATTCTGATTCTGGTGATCTCGTTCTACATGTTGCTAGACGGAGAGCGGCTGTGGCAGGGGGCAACTAGCTTTTTTGCATCCCCGATTCGAGATTTTTTAACGGATTCTTTTCGCCGTAACTTGCAGCGGTTTTTCTCTGGACAGCTATTGCTGGGTCTATTTATGGCAGTAATCCTGTCGCTCGTATTCTGGTGGCTGCGGGTGCCGTTTTTCCTGGTTTTTGCCACATTCATTGGTTTTATGGAGGTTATCCCTTTTATTGGAGCCACCCTGGGAATTGTAACGGTGGGAATTTTGGTGGCATTTATTGATTGGTGGCTGGCAGTGCAGGTGGTCGGAGCCGCGATCGCGGTGCAACAGATTAAAGATAATCTGCTGGCTCCCCGTGTGCTCGGAAATTTAACCGGATTGAGTCCGGCGATCGTGCTTCCGGCACTGCTGTTGGGCGCACGGGTGGGTGGACTGCTGGGCGTGATTCTGGCAATTCCGCTAACAGGCATGGTGAAGACGATCGCAGAGTTATTAGTCGATCCGGCGTTGCCGCCCCAAACCGGGTCATTTTTTGTGAATCCTCTCAACACAGAGGAGCCAGCCTCCCCGCTTAAATGCATCATTGAGCCAGCGCCTTGCGAAGAAGCCTCTGTGGAGAGTGAGATGGCGCGCATTGCTTTAGAAGCAGAAGCAAAGTGCTAACGCTTCCGCCAGTTGTCATTGGTCCTGCATCCCTTTGCCCTCCTTCAGTTCATGAGTATCCCTTCCCTGCAGCTACACAAACAAGGTCCGCTTTGCTCCCGACTGGTCCTTGGGGTCTGGCGCTTAGGTGAGTGGCAGATGCAAACGAAAGATATCCGGCATTTGATTCATACCTGTCTGGAATTTGGCATCACGACTATTGATCATGCGGATCTTTACGGTGATTACACCTGTGAAGGTCTTTTTGGCGAAGCGCTTCGGGAAGATCCGGCTTTACGCGATCGATTGCAACTGATCAGTAAATGCGGGATTAAACTCGTTTCTCCTAATCGCCCTGCGCACACCATCAAACACTACGACACCAGCCGGGCGCATATTCTCGCCTCAGTAGACAATTCCCTCAAGCAGTTACAAACCGATTACCTGGATTTACTTTTGATCCATCGGCCTGATCCACTGATGGATGGGGATGAGATCGCAGATGCCTTTACAAACTTGCTGGAGAAAGGGAAGGTCCGTTATTTTGGCGTCTCCAACTTTACGCCCAGTCAGTTTGATCTACTAGCATCCCGCCTCAGTTTTCCGCTCGTTACGAATCAGGTGGAAATTTCAGTTCTCCATTTGGATGCGTTTTTAGATGGCACCCTGGATCAGTGTCAGCGGTTGCGAATTGTACCCATGGCATGGTCTCCCCTGGGGGGTGGGGAACTGTTTCAGGGTAACGGCCCCAAGGCAGAACGCCTGCGAAGTGCATTGCGGAACGTTGGCAAGCAGTTGGGGGGAGCAACCGAGGATCAGGTTGCCCTGGCTTGGTTACTATCCCATCCGGCAAACATTGTTCCTATTTTGGGAACGGGAAACCTTAACCGGATTTGGGCTGCGGTAGCAGCGAGTCAGTTAACGTTGACCCGCGAACAATGGTTTACTATTTGGAGTGCTTCGACTGGAGTTGAAGTTCCCTGACAATTTGTCCAGCCTATTATTTTCAGCCTATTATAGCTATCGCCAGTTTGATTAGGACAGAGGATTAAAGGGGGGAGTGGGGGCGTTGCCCCCAGCCAGGGGTTTCACCCCTGCACCCCGTCCTAACTAATATGGCTACGGCTATACCTTTAGCCTATGTAAGGGGCGAAGTGCGCAAGGCTATTCCCAAACCAATCATCTTGACTGATTAATTCACCATGGAAGTCGATCGCTCCATTTCCAACCAAGCCTACGACCTGATCGTGATTGGCGGTGGCATCAATGGCGCAGGTGTGGTGCGGGATGCAGCCCTGAGGGGATTGAACGTCATTTTGATTGAGAAGGGAGATTTCTGTAGTGGCACCACCAGTTGGTCTACTCGTTTAATCCATGGGGGATTGCGCTACCTGGAATATTTTGAATTTGCCCTGGTGCGAGAATCTTTGCACGAACGGGAAATTCTCCTGCATATCGCTCCCCATCTGGTGAAACCGCTATTGCTGACGATTCCAATTTATCGCGATCGCTCCCGTCCCTACTGGAAAATTCAGGCTGGCATGGTTCTCTACGATGGGTTGAGTTACGACAAGACCCTGCCGTCTCACCGGATGTTGCCGTTGCCGCAATTTCGCCAGCTTTTCCGCTCCATTGCTGCTACTAATCTGCGCGGAGGGGCTCAATATTACGATGGTCAGGTGGCCTATGCAGAACGGTTGGTTCTAGAGAATGTTCTGGCGGCGGCAGCGGCAGGGGCAACTGTACTCAACTATGTGGAAGTGATGCAACTGAATTGCACTGGAGATCGGATTACCTTCCTTTCCTGCCAAAATCGCCTGACTGGGGAAGAATTTGTGGTGTCTGGCAATCAAACTGCGATCGTTGTTAACACGTCTGGCCCCTGGGTGGATGAGGTGTTGAGTAGACAACATGGATCTACAAGCGCTGTTGCAGGCGATCGCAAAATCGGTGGGACAAAAGGCAGTCATATTATCGTTGACCCCTTTCCTGGTGTCCCCCAGGATTCTGCTGTGTATGTTGAAGCAAAGTCCGATGGCCGTCCGTTCTTTATCGTGCCGTGGTTAGGAATGGTGTTAATTGGTACGACCGATATCCCCCATACAGGCGGATTAGATCACCTCAAGGCCGATAACGAAGAGATTGACTACTTGCTCAAGGAGACGAATGCCCTGATTCCCACCGCCCAGCTTGCCCGCCGGGATGTCAAATTTACCTACGCGGGTGTCCGCCCCTTGCCCAATAGCGCAGGCAAGCAAGCTGGCAGTATTACCCGCAGGCATTCCCTGTTTGACCACACGGTGGAGGGCATGACAAATCTGATTTCCCTGATTGGGGGCAAGATCACCACCTATCGCCAGGTCGGGCAGGAAATGGTCGATCTGGTTTATCGCAAACAAAATCGTCCGGCACCGCCCTGTTCGACTGCCGATCAGTCCTTACCAGGGGCAATTCTGCCAGCAGATGATCGGATCCGCCAGGCCATGCAGCAATACCGGAAACAGTTGTCCGTTGAAACGATCGCCTACCTATTCTCAGTTTATGGCGCTAAAGCAACGGCAGTGCTTGCCTTAACCGATGCTCAACCCGAACTGGCCGAAGTCCTAATTTCCCCATTGGCTGATATCAAGGCTCAGGTTGTTTATGCGGTTCGCTCAGAATACGCCCGCACGTTAGTTGACATTACCTGTCGTCGCACCACGATCGCCATGCATGCTGACTATGGATTTAAGGCCCTGCCTGGGATTGTCCAGGTGTTAGAAAACTATTGCGGCTGGACGCGGGCAGAGTGCGATCGGCAAATTGCGGACTACTGGAAGT
>JBAUTA010001462.1:0-10893 GCA_049581985.1 Kovacikia sp. | reverse complement strand
GTTTGTGATCAGCGATTTCGGGCGATCGACAGCACCTTGCCTGAAGCAACCCTCAACCGCAAATATTGACATAGTTTTTCAATAAGGAAAGTAAGATAAATCAAAGTACTTGTCAAGTAAGTTGGCTGAAGCCTCCCACCAAAGGATCTTTTTCCCATGAAAAATAAAAAGCAAATCCTTGATTGAAAGGGTATTCAGGTAGATAGCCTGCAAAAGCAAGGTACTTGAAGAAAGTACACAGACACCAAAATAGGTTCACCCAATTGAAAAAGATACTGATTTAGTAGACTCCCAAAATATCCAATGTAATAAACACGTCATAATGGCATCAAGGCGCAGGAATTCGTGACATGAAACGGTTTACGCTTCT
Organism: Kovacikia sp.; assembly: GCA_049581985.1. Taxonomy (GTDB): domain Bacteria; phylum Cyanobacteriota; class Cyanobacteriia; order Leptolyngbyales; family Leptolyngbyaceae; genus Kovacikia. The sequence goes on along the minus strand of JBAUTA010001462.1, from coordinate 10,523 downwards.
CTTTCAACAGATTGATGCCACAACTTCCACCAACGAAAAAGTCAGGGCGCTGTGCCGTTATTTTCAGGAAGAAGAACCTACAAATGCTGTTTGGGCAATTTATTTGCTCCTGGGCAAAACCCGCAAGCGGCTGATTACTTCCAGGATTCTGCGAGACGTTTTTCTGCAAATTTCAGAAATTCCTGAATGGCTGTTTGAGGATTGCTACGCCCATGTAGGAGATTCGGCAGAGGTGATCGCGCTCCTTCTCAAAGACACGCCGATCGAACCTCAAAAAACGGCTGAAATCCCCTTGTCTCAATGGATGGAAGACATCATCCCAAAAGTTAAGGAAATAGAGTCGGAAACTGGGTTGAAAGACCTGGTTGTTTCCTGGTGGTCAGCCCTTGATTCGTTTGAAGTGTTTGTGCTGAATAAGGTTTTGACCGGCGCATTCCGGGTTGGCGTGTCGGACAAGCTAGTAATTAAAGGGTTATCTGCTGCCTACCTGATCCCTGAACCAGTACTGGCGCATCGCCTGATGGGGGACTTTAAACCGACGATCGCCTTTTTCCACCAGCTCACGCAACCAGAAGAAACCGAAAACCGATCGCCCAGTCGCCCCTATCCATTTTTTCTGGCCTCTCCATTGGAAGCGGAGCGGTTTGAACAGGAAGCCAACCTGACCCGCTGGCTGGCGGAGTGGAAATGGGATGGCATCCGTGCCCAGATTATTCGACGGGCAGAAGAGGTGTTTATCTGGTCACGCGGTGAGGATTTAATTACAGAGCAGTTTCCCGAAATTGCAAATTTCTTCCTGTCCGTGCCCAATGGGTTAGTGTTTGATGGCGAAATTTTGTGTTGGGAAGGGAACCAACCGCTGAGCTTTAATCACCTGCAAAAACGCTTGGGACGCAAACGGGTCACCCCCAAAATCATGGACGAAAGTCCCGTCCGTTTTATCGCCTACGATTTGCTGGAATACGATGGGCAGGATATTCGAGAAAAACCGTTGGGCGATCGGCGGCAACTTCTGATTAACCAGATGAGTCAGCTCAATTCCAAACTGGTCAGCTATTCCCCCCCCCTCAACTTTGATACCTTCGATGACCTGAAATCACTAAGAGAACAATCCCGCGACCAGGGCGCAGAAGGGCTGATCCTTAAAGCCCTCGATAGCCCCTATCTGGTGGGTAGGAAACGGGGCTACTGGTGGAAATATAAAGTCGATCCCATGGCTCTGGATGCGGTGCTGATCTATGCCCAGGCAGGCAGCGGCAAGCGAGCAAATCTGTTTACAGACTATACGTTTGCCCTGTGGAACGGGGGAGAACTAGTGCCCTTTGCCAAAGCTTATTCGGGTTTAGATAATCAAGAAATTGACGAACTCGATACGTGGATTCGGAAACATACGATCGATAAATTCGGTCCAGTCCGCTCAGTTGAACCAATTCATGTATTTGAAATTGGGTTCGAAGGCATCTCCCAATCCAACCGCCACAAATCAGGAATTTCAGTCAGATTTCCGAGAATCTTGCGCTGGCGAAAAGATAAACCGGTTCAGGAAGCGGATACCCTTCAAGCGGCGCTGGCGTTGTTATAGCCCTACGCCAGCGCGTTAGGAGATTGGAATTAAAGGGGGTGTGGGGGCTTCGCCCCCAGCCAGGGATGGAACCCCTGCACCCCGTCCTAACCTATAGGAGTAGTGCTATATGAGATAGGGCTCTGGGAGAAGGGTTGGGGGTGGGACGAGAGCGTTTTGTTAGTCAGCCAGATTAGTCTCTTCTTCGAAGGGGAAAGGCTATATCCAAAACCAGAGCAATTGCAATTCAATCTTTCAATTCAATTAAAAAGTTAATGGAATCAACCGCTCCAGATCTAAATTTGAGGCAACCTGAGCCAGTTTATCTAGATCGATCGGGTCTGGGAGATGGGGAATCAGTCCTAAGATGGGAACGCCGGTGAGCGATCGAATCAGGTCAGCGGGTGCCCAGTTGGCAATGTCTTCTTCGGAACAGGGCCGGACGCAATTGAGCACAATTCCCTTGAGATGAACGCGAGACATGCGTGCCAGGGCAACATTTGCAACTGCTTGACCGATCGCTCCCAGCTTCACGGGCACCACCAGCACTGCAGATAGCCGCCAGTCCCAGGCCAGGTCCGCTACTGTTGTCTCATGGGTAATGGGTGAACCCAAGCCGCCCAATGCTTCTACCAGGAGCCAATTGTATTTCTGACGCAAGACTTCAAAAGCCTGCCACACTGTTTCCAGTTCAACCCGCCGACCTTCCCGATCGGCTGCTAACGGAGGAGCCAAAGGTGCTTCAAAGTAAAGCGGCGTGATTTCCATTTGGGGTTGGGAAAAAAGGCGACTATAAAGTTCCCGATCACCAACACCCGACTGAACTGGTTTCATAATTCCCAGCGATCGGTCAGGGCAGTACTTTTTCCAATAAGCTGCCAGAGCCGTTGTCAGAACAGTTTTCCCGGCATCGGTATCAGTTCCAGTAATAAGTAAAGCGTTCAAAGGTAATGGAATAAGGGATGAGTGATTGGTTGTCATACCAATTTAAACGGTAAATATTGCAGAGCAATGACGAGGTGCAGGGGTGGAACCCCTGGCTGGGGACGAACCCCTCCACTCCGCCATCTGCATTTTCATTCTTTAAATGGGTATTAGTTGCTAGATGGGTATTAGTTGCTATAGCAGTCTTAAATCAGTTGTGAGTTTGAAAGGCTTTGTGAGAAAAGATTCCAGTGGCATCCTTTCTCACAATCCAAATAGGATCGCTATAGATATTAATGCTAATCAACCAGGACTTTTTTTTGAAGGGGATAATCCCCCCCTGATAGGGTGAAATCTTCAGACCTCCCCTATTTACCCAATTGATGACTTGAAAACTAATTGATGACTTGAAAACCGAATTATAGTAAGCAGCTAACTCATAACGCGCTCGTATTTGGCTGAGTATCCGTGCCTGGGATTTCCTGCCTGCCTGAGTCCCTATCTGCCCATCTTCCCCGATCGCGGTTGCCCTGTCTATTAGGGTCTGGGTTCCTATCTGCCCAATTTCCCCGATCGCGGTTGCCCTGTCTATTAGGGTCTGGATTTCTATCCGCCCAATTTCCCCGATCTCGCTTGCTCTGGCCATTAGGGTCTGGGTTCCTATCTGCCCAATTTCCCCGTTCACGCTTACTCTGGCCTGGGCCTGGGTTTCTATCCGCCCATTTTGCCCGATCACGGTTGCCCTGACCGGAGTCTGGATCGGTCCGGCGATTAGAGCTTTTATCCCTATCCGACCAACGACCCGGGTTTCTATCTCTGTTATCCTGCCTTGAATCCTGATTGTTATCCTGCGATCGCCCAGAGTTTCGATCTCTGTTGTCCTGTCCAGAGTTTCTATCTTTTTCAGGCCAATGTCCTGAGCCTGGATCGGTCGATCTCCCTGGATTTCTATCCTTAGCCGTTCCCCGTCCAAACCATCCATTTGTCCATCTGCTAAACCATCCATCCCCCGTATGCCCCATTCCCTGATCGCCCTTTTGCATTAAGTCGTGGACACTAATATCAAACTGGAAGTTTGTATCTTGGGTCGCGATCGCATCAATCATGTAATCGCCCCCACGAGGTAGCTCAGACTCCCACGAGAGAACATTAGAAGCGCCCTCAACCAACCGCCCACTGGGATAGCGAACATTGAGCTTGGCAGAACCATTCAGCACTCTAACGTTGAGAATTTGTCCTTTGCGTGCGTTGACTAGATAGCGTTTCGTCACGCCTGGGTTAGTTCGATCGGAAATCGTAGTCCCGGTTGTACCAGGTGGAAATTGAACCCGTTGAGTGTCAATTGAGGGGGAAGGATTGGGAGAATCGGTGGGACCAGGACCGGGTTGAGGCGCGCTTTTTAGGTTAATGTCTAGCCGATAATCGCTTTTATCCAGCCCTTTAATGGGTTTGAGTTGAATGTAGTAGTCGCCACCATAGGGTAAGGTTCCCTGCCAAAAAGAAACCCTCTGGGCATCTTCACTCAGCGCTTGTCGGTTAGGACCCAGGACGGTCATCAGCACTCCTTCGCCCCCGATCGCCACACTCAACTGCTGTCCCTGCTGGGCAGAAATAATGTAGTTGATGGTTTCATTGGATCCCAAAGTGCCGTTTTGCACCAGCCTGGTGTCGGGAGTAATATCCAGGCGTTGGCTGTAGGTAGCAGGCTCAGGTATTGGTTTAGGACTGGGCGGTTTTGGCGTCAAGGTATTGCTGGGCGAAGGGGTGGGGGTAATCGTTTGCGTGTCGGTAGGAAACGGGTTCGGGGGATTAGGATTCAACACGGCTCGGACGATCGCCCAGGATGCAATCCCCGTCAACATCACCATGCCAATTCCGATCGCTGCCACCGCCAACGGGTCATCCCAAATAGAGCTACGGGATGGCTCAATCACTGAAACAGGACGCCTCGATCCGGGAATTGTATCAACAGGCTCTCGCCCTACTGCCATCGTGGGCAATCGAGAATCGGGCTGCGGCTGATAGGCAGCAGGCTGGTAGAGCGGTGGAACGGTTGGCGGGGGAGCAGTCGGGGGGGGAGACTGCATCGCTTCTAATACATCAATGGCAGACTGGTAGCGATCGCTGGGTCGAAAACTCAGCATTTGGTGAAGCACTTGAGCAAAGCTTGCATCTACCCGCACCCATCGCTGCCAGTACCACGTCATCGTGGTATCATCAAACAGTTCTTGAGGCTCGAGGCCAGTCAACAACACAACCGCTGTCACAGCCAGAGAATACAAATCGCTACTAGAATAGGCTCGACCCGTATGGATTTGCTCGCTGGGAGCATACCCCAACTTACCCACGGTTGTGTTTTGGAGAGCCGTTGCATTGGGTAGCAGTGACACAGGCGACTGAAACTTGGTTGCCAGTTCCTTCACAACCCCAAAATCAATCAAAACTGGCAAATGATCCCGCGCCCGCAAAATAATATTATCCGGTGTAATATCCCGGTGGATAATGCCTTTGCTATGAATGTAGGCCAGCACGGGCAACAGTTGCAGGAATAGTTGTTTGACCTCACCTTCAGAAAAGGCATAGCCCTGCGATCGATGCTGATCCAGAAGCTTACGATAGGTCTGGCCCTCAACATAGTCCTGAACTAAAAACAGCCGTTGCTCGTATTCAAAAGTTGCCCGGAATTCAGGAATTTGAGGATGTTGAATTTGATAAAGAATCTGTGCCTCACGCTGAAATAGCTCCTTAGACTTCTCCAGAGCATAGGCACCTGTATCAGTCGGGGTCAACTCCTTCAGCGCACACAACTCGCTAAACCGTCCCTGATCCTCCGCCAGATAGGTTCGACCGAACCCCCCCTGCCCGAGCACACTAAGAATCCGGTAGCGATCTTGTAAAACAGTTCCAGCAGGGATAGGGGGTCTCATATCGGGTGACAGATGTCCTAGGCAATGTGATTCTATTCTGACAGAGGGAGATAGGGATCGAGAGTCAGGAGGTTAGGGGGTAGAGGCTAGGGCTCAGGAAAAAGAAAGCGGGCAATAGGTAAATTCAAAACTCTTAATTCTTAACGCTTAATTCTTAACGCTTACCTCTTACCTTCCCTCTACCCCCCTAATTTTTCCTTGACCAACTCCTGTACTTTCTTGCCGTCTACTTTTCCTTTAAGTTGCTGCATGGCGGGTCCCATCACTTTGCCCATATCTTTGGCAGAATTAGCCCCAACCTGAGCAATAATCTCATCGATCGCCTGCTTCACCTCTGCTTCAGATAGTTGCTTAGGTAGATACTCTTCCAAAATGGCTAATTCCTGAGATTCCTGGTCTACCAGATCGGTTCGTCCAGCCTGTTGGTATTGGGCGATCGAATCTCGCCGCTGCTTAGCAAGCTGCACCAATATCTCGACCTCCTGCGCCTCCGTCAGAGTTTCCTGCCCAGAGGGTCGCACACTCACCTCCTTTTCCAGAACGGCCTTTTTGATACTTCGAACAGTCTCCAAACGCACTTTGTCCCTGGCTTTCATTGCCGTTTTGATATCTTCTGTGATTCGATCCTTCAAACTCATAGCCTTAAATATTTCTCTAGTAAAGTTACGCAACAGGGGAAAAAGAGAGGTCGAGCAGCCATTGAGGTTGCTCTAACGCAAATTAAGCGGAGCCTAGTAGAGTGCGGCGCAAATTTAGCTACCGTAGAGCGGGCATCTTGCCCGCGCAGGCTAGAAGCCTGCTCTACAAACGGTAGGCGTATTTCCGCCCATCCCTACTAGTAGACCAAAACGAAAGTTTTGGAGGGGGGTAAAGGGGGAAAACCCCCTGTTGGGGACAAAGCCCTCACTCCCCCATGTTGCAAAATTTATGATTGGCAACACTAGTAGTCCGCCAGGATAGATTTGAATTACCCCTCAAATCTATAAGACCCGTATCCCAGGTATTTTGAGGGTTTTCAACCCTTCAAAACAGGCTTGACCGACCTCTAGTGTTGCAAACACTCAATTTTGCAACCTGGGGGTTTGAGACTCTCAACAACCTTCAAAAAGGATAATCTAAGCAAATTCACCAGACTTCGGACGATGAGAGAGTTTCTTTATTCTGACAGAGAAGCCCATTCCTTCAGATTAAGCTAAAAATTTTCTAGAATGCTTTCAGGGTGCATTCAGTACCTGGCATTAACCCATGTCACAATAAAAAGGAAATATTGAGCAATGGTTTACATTGTTTGTGCATTTGTAAAGATCTAATCTAGAGCACGAGGTTGAGTGAACCTACGGATAGATTTCTAAGTTACAAAGGAATAACCTGAGGTTAACTAAAAAGTGCAGGTCAAACAATTAAAAAGAGATTATTGAATAGATTCGGTTCAGGCTGCAACGGTTAAGGTTTTTTACTTACCCCAAATATTTATATCAACGGTATTCTGGGGTTGATCCCAAACCTGAATGATAGTATTGCGATGAAATTTTTTGAGGGCACGTCGTGATTCGCTCTGCAACTCTTTCTCCCCAGGCTACTCTGCCATCCTTAACTGACAACAACCGCTTACGGTTGCTCTCTGGCTCGGCAAATGTTCCCCTCGCTCAAGAAGTAGCCCGTTACCTGGGTATGGACTTGGGACCTATGGTGCGAAAGGGATTTGCTGATGGCGAACTCTATATCCAAATTCAAGAATCAATTCGGGGCTGTGACGTTTACCTACTCCAGCCAACCTGCCGCCCGGTGAATGATCACCTGATGGAGCTGCTAATCATGATTGATGCTTGTCGGCGTGCCTCTGCCCGCCAAATCACTGCGGTTATTCCTTACTATGGTTACGCCAGAGCAGACCGGAAAACCGCTGGAAGGGAGTCTATCAGCGCCAAGCTAGTTGCCAATCTGATTACGCAGGCAGGAGCCAGCCGCATCCTGGCAATGGATCTGCATTCAGCCCAGATTCAGGGATATTTTGATATTCCGATGGATCATGTCTATGGCTCACCCATTTTGGTTGACTACCTCTCTAGCAAACAGCTCCATGATTTAGTCGTGGTTTCCCCTGATGTGGGAGGCGTGGCACGGGCACGGGCATTTGCGAAAAAGCTCAATGATGCACCCCTGGCAATTATCGACAAGCGGCGACAAGCGCACAATGTGGCAGAGGTGATGAATGTCATTGGGGATGTGGCAGGCAAGACCGCAGTGCTGGTCGATGACATGATCGACACTGCGGGCACGATTCTGGAAGGCGCACGCCTCTTAAAGCAGGAAGGTGCTCGGCAGGTTTATGCCTGTGCGACTCACGCAGTCTTTTCACCTCCTGCAATCAATCGTCTTTCAAGTGGAGTGTTTGAAGAGGTGATCGTCACCAACACGATTCCGCTTCCGAAGGAATATAGCTTTCCCCAGCTAACCGTTCTTTCTGTTGCAAATCTATTAGGCGAGACGATTTGGCGAATCCATGAGGATAGCTCTGTCAGCAGCATGTTTCGGTAGGGAGTCGTGAGTAGCTATCAGCAGTCAGCCTTCAGGGATATAAAGCTGATGGCTGGCGGTTGATAGCTGGTCGCTTATAGGGCCGTCCTCAATCAGTTGTAAGCTTGAGAGGCTTTGTGAGCAAGGATTCCAGTGGAATTCTTGCTCACAATCCAAATAGGACCGCCCTAGGGCAGTCCTTAATCATTTGGGGAAAAGCAGAGTTGTGAAAGTCTTTTCCTGACGGCAAAGACTTTCACAATCCAAATAGGATCGCTAGAGATAAGTCAAACAAAGCTCAGGCACTAATCGCAGTTCGCCCGATTTAAATTTTTCGACAGAAATCCAGTAGGCGATTCCTTGAAAGTTTTCTTCATGAACGATGACTTTCTCCTGCTTGTAAAACCCTGTATCCACAAAGTCACATTGGTAAAGCTGGATAATTTCGTGACCGGGATTGCCCTCAAAAGTAAATAGATTTTCGATACAGCAGAGGTATTGAATATTAGTCAGTTCCGCCTGAATTTCCTCCATAAATTCGCGCTTGAGGGCTTCCAGGCTGGTTTCACCAAATTCAATGCTCCCACCTAGAGCACGGTAATAGAATTGCTGCTTTTCAGAGTCGTAGGTTTCGGTAACAAAGACCCGATCGCCATTCCGAATCCAGCCCAGGACCTTTGTTCGAATTTTTTTGATTTGCATACGTTGCCTGAAGTCGTCTATAGCTTGTTTGACTACAAACTATAGACGACAAACTCCAGACAGATTTTGGGAGAGGTCTGAGGAAAGGGAAGAAGTGATAATCAATTTAATTAATGAAATTAAATAATGAACTTATAGCTATCGCCAGATTGATCAGGATCCAGGATTAAGGGGGTTTACTCCTGCACCCCGTCGTAATCAAGAGGGCTACGGCTATAAATAATGAAAATTGCAGCGGGGGGAAGAGATCGTTTTCATGGAATTCTGCTTCCCAATCCTTGATCTGTGCTTCCTAAGCCCTGTTAAAACGGCGCTCGGCAGTCCAGTGGCGATCGCTAGATTGATAAATTTGCACATCCTGTAAATCAGCCTGGATGAATAGTTCTCTGATTTCATCTAGCTGAAAGGCAGCACAGAGAGAATCTCGAAATAGCTGGCGCTGATGGGCATTGTAGTCAGGCCCAATACTATTAACCAAAGCATCGACGATGGTTGGATTCTCCGGTCGAAGCAAGTCTCTTAAAAGGACAGCACCGGCTGGTTTTAGAACCCGCCTTAATTCTTTCAGAAAGGGTAAGGGATCGGGCAGATGATGAACCAGGCTGTTGGAAATGACCATGTCAAAGTGTTCATCCGGATAAGGAAGTCGTTTGGCATCAACGTAGGCCAGTCTAATCTGAGCCTGCAACTCTGACTGGTTAACGTTCCTTTCGCCAATTAGCAACATATTCTTTGAAAGATCTGTGGCAATGATTTGCCATTGGGGACGCTGTTGGCAGAGCAGGATGGGAATGCGAGCTGTTCCTGTGCCCGCGTCCAAAACCAGACCGGAGAGAGGACCAAGGGCGATCGCCCGTTCTGCAAACGCCGTATTAACCTCAACAAAATCCATCACATCATATTCAACCGATTCTTCCCAGGTATCCATTACCTCTGGCTCAAGCACACGCTCCATGAGCAATTCTCCATCTGTCGCGATATCAATTTAAATGGCAAGGGATGTAAATGGGTGGAACCCCTGCACCCCACTTTCAGCTATGGGATTTTGCTCTTTAAATTGGGATTAAAATAGTGTCTAGAGTAGCGGGCGAAAGTATACCTGCCGAATGCCAAACCCTGGCAATTGAAATTGTCGATGTTATACCACTTTAAATAGCGAACAGGGCAGATTGGGGACGGAGTGCAGGGGTAAAACCTTCATTTTTTAAATTGGTATTATTTAATTCGCAATCCTTACTGTTCACGGAAGAATCCAGCATTCAAACCGTATCATTCATCATCCCTATCCTATGCATCCCCAACCTATTCCCCCTCAAGCCGGTCAGGAGTCAGTCTGGGACTATCCCCGTCCGCCACGCCTGGAGGACACTGGTAAACACATTCAGATTCTCTTTAACGGAGTTACGATCGCCGATACCCGTCGAGCAAAACGGGTTTTGGAAACCAGTCATCCTCCCGTTTATTACATTCCCCCTGAAGATATTCAGCAGGAGTATTTGATTCAAAGCCCCCGAACTACTTATTGTGAGTGGAAGGGACAGGGTGCCTACTATAGCCTTGCGGTGGGTGATAAGCGGATAGATGATGTTGCCTGGTATTACCCTGAACCGACGCCTGCTTTTGCTGCCATCAAAAATTATGTTGCGTTCTATCCGGCACCCATGGATGCTTGCTATGTAGAGAGTGAGAAGGTGGAGCCGCAGCCTGGTCAATTTTATGGTGGCTGGATTACCAGCGATATCGTGGGACCGTTTAAGGGGGCAGCAGGAAGTTGGGGGTGGTGATCACGGGGATCTTACCGCTTCTAGGATCCCCACTAGCAGGAAGTGGGTCGCTTCAATCAGCCAGAACTGACTATAGCCCTTTTCAAGGGTGTGAAGTACAGTGAGGGT
>JBAUTA010001461.1:0-3355 GCA_049581985.1 Kovacikia sp. | reverse complement strand
GCCATAAAATACGACATCTGGCTGAGTTGGATAGAAGCGGTAATTTCCCAAAATAGTTTAAAACGAGATCGCCGATCGCATGCCCATACTGATCATTCACCTGTTTGAAGTGATCTAAATCAACGATCGCCAGGCTAAATGGCTGCTTTTCTTGCTGGGCTAGTCGGATTAGCCATACCAGGTCTTCCTGCGCTTTCCGGCGCAAACTCATCCCGGTCAACTTATCCCGGTCAACGGCTTTCCAGAGTTGTCGTTGTGCTAAGCGGGCTTGCACACGGGTTAGGAGTTCCTGGGCAACCACAGGTTTACTGAGAAAGTCGTCGGCTCCAGCCACAAAACTACGCTGAATCGTTTTGACATCGGTATGGGCGGATAGAAACAAGATGGGCAGATGATGCCAGCGAGGGTCACTCCGGATCACCTGACATAGCTCAATCCCACTCAAGGGGGGGATAGTTGCCTGCTTCGACTCAGATTCAGGGGCAGCAGGTTGACATAACTCCACGTCTAAAATCAGGAGGTCAGGAGCCGTCTGCTCCAGGGTATGCCAGAATTGCTGGGGCTGACTGAGTAAGGTTACTTGATAGCCACAGGGTTTTAGCAGGCTACTCAGAAGTTGCAATAATGCCGGATCGTCATCCACAATCAATAGCTGGGCTGCTGCCTGATCTGCCTGGTGCAGCACTTGCGTCACAGCGGTCAAAACTTGCTCTGGGGCGATCGGTTTCTTCAAGAAGTATTGGCTGCCTAGCCGCGCCGCTTCGACCCGCTTTTCAAAGCTTTCTTCCACAGTTAACATCACCACGGCAACGGCGGGATACCTATCGCGAATCATTGCGAGAAGGTCTAACCCGCTTTCAGTGTCATCTGAGATATTAATATCCAGCAGCACAACCTTGATCGAGCCATGCTGTAAACATTGCTGGGCCGCCTTCAATGTGGTGGCAATCTCGGCTTGCAGCCCCCAGGATGAAGCTTCCTTGGCAAGTATCTGGGCCAATGGCAAATCATCATCCACAATCAGCAGAGAAGCGCCAGGAATGGGCGATGCCGGAAGATTCAAGGGCAATTCAAGCGATTTGATGGCGATCGATTGGTCTTCTCCGGAGGCTTCTAACTGCAGCCGTAAGGCTGCAATTAAGGGAAGGAGGGCTTCTACGTCTGCTTCCTGGGGGCGTTCTGATTGCTTGAGTCTCTGCTGGATCTGACGGGAAAGACGGGCGGCTTCCTCGAAGCCAAAGCTGCCCAGGGAGCCAATCAGGGTATGGGCTTCCCGTTCTGCGTTCGGCCATTGTTCTAAGCTGAGGGTGCCCTGCTGGAGGTCAGTGACCGCCTGTTGAATGATGGCGAGACGATCGCAGTACGACTGCCGACACTCTTGCCACACACCCCACAACTCAGGCAAAACTGGAGAAGCGGTTGAAGAACTGGCGGGGGGGGAGGGGATCGGTACCTGCTCTCGCTGAACTTCCCCGCCGCCCTTGTCTGTTGACTTTTTTGGTTTTGCTGTGGCTTCCTCGGTTGCCTGGTCTGGCCGTAGCCGATACCCCAGCTTGTAGATGGTTTCAAGCGGATCCTCCGATCCTGCCTGTTTCAGTTTGTGCCGTAACCCTTTGATGTGGGTTCGCACCGCTCCCTCGCTGGGCATTTCTTCCAATGCCCACAGGGTAGACAGTAGTCGATCGAGGCTGAAAATTTGATCGGGATTTCGTAGAAAAAGCTCTAACAATTCATATTCTTTCGTGGTCAGCAGAAGCGGTTGCTCCTGGTAGGTGACCTTACAGCTATTGGGATTTAAGAGCAACTCACCCCACTGTAGTAGGGGCGATCGCGGACTCTGACCACGCCGGAATAGGGCTCGAATCCGTGCCAGCAGTTCTTCTATGTCAAAGGGCTTAACCACATAGTCATCGGCCCCCGCATCCAGGCCCATGATCTTATTGGTGACCGCATCTAACCCCGTCATTAGAATAATCGGCGTATCCCGGTTAGGACTAAGTACAGAATGGGTTCCAGCCCGCAGACGCCGACAAAATTCAATCCCGCTCAGGTGCGGCAGCATCCAATCCAACAAAATCAGGTTATAGGGAACTGCTTCGGCTAGGTCCCAAGCGATTTGCCCATCTGCCGCCAGCTCAACCTGATAATGATGGTTGCCCAGCGATCGCTGGAGCAATTTTGCCAGACCGTTATCATCTTCAACGCAAAGAATTTTCACACGGGAACGATTAATTAACCGATCGTTAGTTACTGTCTCGATCATCGAAGGAAATTTCGGTTTTCAACCAGGATAAATACCAATCTTCATAAATGGGCGATCGCCAGAAGTGACTCGCCTGGCCTGCCCGCCAGTCAAAATTGAGCAAATTGAAGCCAGTATGGGATGGTTTCTTGCCTTGGAAAAGGGTATGCTCAACCCACACCACTTCAGATGAATTGAGGGCAAACTCTTTCACAGCTTGATTGGCGAGGTGTAGGATTCTACAGGAGGCAATCTGATCATCTTCCAACTGATTATTGGAGATAAGGGCGACTTTGACCGTGGGACAGGGGAAGTAAAACCGAATCTGGGATGGAACTTGTAAGGCTTTAGCCCCATTCCAGGGGGCGTTATCGGGGAAGTGATAGAGTTGGCTCATCGTGGGTTCTTTACTTATTTAATGGGGAGCGATCGGTCTTAAATAGCAACAAGGGCGCGATTCCAGTTGCGAACAGAGATGTTCACAAAGCGGGCGGTTGTTAGACCAATTGCGATTTGGGGGAAAAGAGGCATTTCTTGCCAGCAGCTTCGGCAAAACCAATAAATTTTCTGATGCCGGATCTGACGGAGCAGAGGATGAGAACAGCAAGGGCAAGAATTCATAGGGCGCTTTAACGCGTGGAATAAAGGGAAAAGTTGAATTGAACCTGGTCACAAATCATCAAGTGAATTGATTCTGTACCACTGAACTAATTCTGTATGGTTCAAAACATAGGGAAGATTTATGTAGGATTTGTGAACATCAACAAACACAAGAAACAGTTTGTAAGCCAGTGTTAAATTTGCTCAAATACGTACGGCTCAAAGGTTTCATACTTTTAGAGCATTTATTCTACAAAAGTCTAAATTGTTTGCATGCCAGGATGTTTACATTAATTTACAAAGGTTTCTAAGAGGATGTTTTAAAAGTCCCTTATGATGTATCAAAACTACCCAGATCCCCCTAAATCCCCCTTAAAAAGGGGGACTTCAAGCCTGTTTCCCCCTTTTTAAGGGGGGCTAGGGGGGATCTTGAAGTGTCTACCATCACAGCCTATACCTTTTCAAACACCCTCTAATGTACGACGTTCCTGGGAAACCCATGGAGTCTGCATT
>JBAUTA010001460.1:0-16154 GCA_049581985.1 Kovacikia sp. | reverse complement strand
CAAAAAAATTATATTATTATGGGAATCGGCGCTATTGCACTTGTTGCAACGTTAGTATATGTAGCGGCGTCAGTTTCGTAGTTTCATCCTTTTATAAGAAACTCTCCTCAAGGCGAGCTGAATAAATTTTTCGATGATTTTAGTGTGACCGGGCGGCTCAATTTTAACGAGTGCCCGGTTTTCTAAATTTCTATCCTGCCCAGGCTGTGTCCTTGGCTAAAGTTGAGCATTAGGACGTCAGGGCAGTAACGTTAGCAAGTAAATAGGCATAATTTAGTTATCAGCAGGGGTGGTTGGGGGTGTTACCCTCAGCCAAACGGTTCTATCGCCTGGCTGAGCATCCTCTACTAAGTCCTGGATCTGCTACGGTTGCTCCATAAAAAGTCCGCTATTCGTCCTGACATGCCCGCAAATGTTTTGAAAAGGTTTGTATCCTAATTTGGGAACGGCTGCCTTGTGTAACCCGGCATCCTCTTAAGCAATGCAACTCGCCGACCGTTCTTCTACCCCTGGCACGGCTTTGACAGATAGCGCTGCTCCGATGTTTGCGGAACCAAACCAGAGCGTTTATCTGAATTTAAAGCTGTCCTTGAGTTTAAACCTTCGCCGTCAAATTTTTATTGCTGTTTGTGACGATTTGGCCCTACGAAATCGTCTGGCAGCTCAACTTTACGCAGAGCTGGCCTATCCACCCCAAATCTCTACCCCATCTGGATGCACTTCTAAAGCCACCTCCAGGGGACTAAACCCCTACTCATCCGGGGCGAGGGATGGCATTCGCACGGACACCTTAGCAATTAAACAGGCGCTCCCGCTGACATACCCCCGTTTGGTCAGCCTGAATCTGAATCTGAATACCCCAGATCCGATGGTTCAGATCAGGCAATGGTTAGACCAGTATCCTCCACCCCAAAATATTTATCAGCAGTGCCGTCCGCCAGGATTTCAGATTTTGGGGGCAGAGCGTCTGACCCGTCAATCTGCATCGGTTCAAAAACAGTTCTTGAGTTCCCTACAGGAAATCGAGCAATCCCTTCCCCACCTGGAGTCGGCCTTATTGCTATGGCTACCCCGCCCCTGGTTAAGAGCGATTCAGCAATCTGCCCCCATCTTTTGGAACTGGCACACCGCATTATTTGAGTTTGAGGGGGATCCGACGCCGGTTCCAACTGCCACTTTTAACCCCCCCGCTCCGAAGCAGACGCCTGCTTCTGGCTTACAAGATTCCCAGACACAAACCGAGACAAATAAGGCAGCGGTTGAAGGGGCCGATCGCCGTCAGGCCCCTAAATCAAAATCTGCCACTCCCAAGGAACGAATACCCCCTCGAGTTACCCCGCCTCCAACCGGGCAACCCCATCCTGGCGGGAACAGCAGCAAAGGTGGAAAAACTCCCCCAGTTTCCTCTCCAGTTGCAAATCACGATCGGGACGGACTTGACCCAAACGCCACCGATTCGGCTGCGGTCAGGGAAGACCTGTGGGACATTCTGACCCATGATCTGTCGTTGTTGCAGGGAAAGCCAAAGCCTTCACCGGAGCTTTCATTGGAATTGGGCAGGAAGGAGTTGGACACTCCAGAATTGCAGGATCTACAGCAGCACCCTGCTCCCAGTCAGCCATCGAGC
Source organism: Kovacikia sp. (assembly GCA_049581985.1). GTDB lineage: Bacteria > Cyanobacteriota > Cyanobacteriia > Leptolyngbyales > Leptolyngbyaceae > Kovacikia. Next base: position 14,527 of record JBAUTA010001460.1, on the reverse strand, counting down.
CAGTCGGAAGCCCCCCCCAGGAAACCTTCCAGCCCCAGGCAGAAAATTCGAGAACAGGAAGCGGGAGAAAAGGGGCTGTTTGCATCTCCGCCGGTTCAGGTGACGACACCGACCAAAGCAGTCTCCAGCAAACCTCAATCTGGCAGAGCTGTTTCTCTTCCCTATGAGCCTCATTCAGTTCAGGACTTAGCAAACTTTGTGCTGGAGATCGCCCTCGAAGATCCGGATAGCGGCACGGCAGGAGAACATTCTGAGCTGATTCAAGCCTTGGAAACAATTGAACACCTGCATCTGCAGCGGGCACCCTCGGAATCTTTGGCGATCGCCTATCAAAACCTCGGTAATCTATATCGCGATCGGGTCGAGCAGGGAAATGACTCTGAACAAAGCGTCATGATTGCGATCTGTGCCTATGAGCAAGTTTTAGGCTGGCTGGAGGAAACCTCGCCCCAGTGGTCGGATGTCCTGAATGACATTGGCAACCTTTACTGGATGCTTTCGCGTAATGCGCCCGCTATCGACCAGGCCCTGGCTCAACTAGAACGGGCGATCGCAGCCTATCAGTTTGGACTGAGCAAAACTAGCCTCCAAAGCCAGGCCCAGAGCTATGCCATGATCCAGAACAACCTGGGTTCGGCCTATGGGGATCTTGCCCGCTATCGAACTCCAAGGGAAGCGCTGGAACAGTCTGTGCAAGCCTATGAAGAAGCACTTCGCTACCGTCAGCTAGAGGCTGATCCGGCCCGCTATGCGGCAACTCAAAACAATCTGGGCACAGCCTATTGGAATCTGGCCCAGCATTTTCAACCTGTGGGCTGTCTGAAACGGGCGATCGCGGCCTATAACGAAGCCCTGCGCTATTACAGCCCGGAACGGGAACCGATTTATTACGCCATGATTCAGAACAATCTGGGGACAGCATTCTGGAATCTGGCCCAGCATAAACAGTCTGCTCCTGACGAGGATGGCGCAGATGGACGGGTTACCTCCGCCGCAGAGTGGCTGCAATGGGCGATCGCGGCTTATCGTAAGGCACTAACCTATCGCACAATGGAAGCCGTTCCGGCAGCCTACGCCGCCACCCAAAACAACCTGGGAACTGCCCACTGGCACCTGGCTAACCTGTCTGGAGTGCAGCCCAGGGATAGCCGGGAACACCTACAGCAGGCGATCGTAGCCTACAACGAAGCACTGACCGCGATCGAGCAGCTCACTGCCGCCAGTGAACCGACTCCCCCCCTCACGTTCGATCCTGCCGCCACGCATAACAACATGGGGTTGGCTTACTATCAAATCGCCCTGGATAAACAAAATCAAGACCCCACGATCACTCGTTCTGAATACCTGGAGTTCGCTTTACGCCATCATCTCCTGGCACTTCAGGGCTGGCAACAAAAACCGGATTTTTACCAAGCTGCGCTTGGCTACGTCATTCAAACCGTCCGCGCTTTCTATAGTGAACTTGGGGCAAAAGGGCAAAACCTGGCCCTCTCCAAAATTCCTGCATCCCTGTTACCGGAAATTATGAAGCGATTGTAAGGAGCTTACAGATCAATCAGGGGTAGGACAGGGTGCCGGGGCAATGTCCCCATCTCCCCTGGAATCCCATGTCCTAAGTAATCTGGTGATTGCTATCCCAGCCCTTGACCGGCCTTACGACCCTTGATCAAGGCCCCAGGAAAACATGGCAGTCGATCGAAAGACATAAATTTTCATAATCATTTACATTAAGTAATAATTCACGTTACTTAGGGTCGATCATGGTTGGATTTATTAAGCGGCTATTTGGCTCCCAAAAGCCTCCAGAAGAGGCTTTTACCCCTCCTCCTTTTGCGCCGAAAGATTCTCAGAAACCGGAGGCTTTTTTCCTGAATGCGGATGAAGCTCAAAGTTTAGGGGATCTGAACTATATGCGAAAGGCAAAAGCAATTCGGCGGACCTTTCCCAAAACCTTGGACAGTCCCAATAATCTGGAAATTACGGTAGAAGTTTCTTCGACAACGAAGCGGAACAGCGATCTCACCAGCCAGATGAGATCGCCGGAATCGGTTTCTGAATCCCCTACATCTGAATCTCCTAAGGGGGATGAGGCTGCGGAGCGGCGGCGTACCGACACCAGTATGGATATGTTCCGCGCCATGGCTCGTCGTATTAAAAAACCATAAATTCCTTGAAAGGGTCTAATATCAGCGTTGACCGCAGGGGCCCAGAGGGATTGGTTTCTCCGTCTCTGCGGTTTAAATTAATCTAACTAGTAGATCAAAACGAAAGTTTTGAAAGGGGAGAAGGGGTTGAATCCCTTCTTGGGAGCAAAGCCCCAACCCCCGATGGTGCAAAATTTAGGGTGTGTAACACTGGCGGCAGTTGCGTGGTTTCTTCTGGGTGAAGCGTTTTAGTTTAGGGTCTGCAAAGCAATTTTCCCCATCTGCTCCTGATTCAAGCTGGTGGTTGGCTTGGGGATCGGTTAGCACGATCGCAAAGAACGTTTCATGGCGGGATGAGCGCATTGCCATTTCGGCGGACGCCCAAATTGCCTTCAGCCCTTCACAACGGTTTATAGGGGTTGGAGCGGTTTGGCTGACCCATCGATCGAGCTTGCTGCAGCAGGTGAACATTGCCGCTCAGAACTGGCAGGGCACCGATCTGGAATTGATTACCCAGCTTTGGGAACGGTTTGGGCTAGAAACCTGGGAGCGGCTGATCGGTTCATTTGCGCTGGCCGTGTGGGATCGGGAACAGCAGGTACTCTACCTGGGGCGCGATCGCACAGGCATTCAAACCCTCTACTACACCATGGAAGGGTCTACCCGCTGGATTGCCCCCCAACTCCCTACCCTTACCCCCCATTGCTCGACTGAGTTAGATCTGGTGGCACTGCGAGATTACCTCTGCTGTGCCTTTGTCCCAGGGGAACGCACCCTTTGGCGGCAGGTGCGCGAAGTCCGCCCTGGAACCACGATCGAAATCCCTGGTGGGACGGTGCAGGCATACTGGACGGTGCAGGAACAAACGATCGCCCCAGACGAGTCCTTACAATGGCATAGAGAACGGCTTCGGGCGTTGCTGGAGCAGGTGGTTCAGTCATACCTGCCCGCTGGAGAAGCGGTCGGCGCGTTTTTATCCGGTGGTCTGGACTCCAGTTGTATCACCGCGCTGGCAGCCAAATTTCACAATGCAACTGTCCACACTTACTCCATCCACTTTGGGGCAGAGTGCCCGAATGAACTCGAATTTTCCAGTTTAGTCGCTAAGCATTGTCAGACTGAGCATCATATTCTGGAAATTTCTTTTCAGGACATGTGGGAACGCCTCCCCGAAACCATGACATTGTTGGATGACCCGATCGGCGATCCTTTGACCGTCCCCAACTTGCTACTCGGACGGTTAGCCCATGCATCAGTCGGAATTGTGCTGAATGGGGAGGGGGGTGATCCCTGCTTTGGTGGGCCTAAAAATCAGCCGATGCTGATTAATGCGCTGTATGGGGATTTGACCGGACAAGACCCCGTTCAGGCCTATCTGGTTTCGTTTCAAAAATGTGCCTCAGATTTACCTCACCTTTTGCAGCCTGAAATCTGGACAACCGTCCGAGCAGCGTCTTCGATCTTTGCAGCGGATCTGAATTCCACCGACAGCTATCTGAACCGATTGATGGCCCTCAATATTAAGTTCAAGGGGGCTGACCAGATTCTCACGAAGGTCAATAATCTGACCCGTGCGGCGGGAATTGAAGGCCGATCGCCCCTCTTTGATCAACGGGTGGTGGAGTTAAGTATGCAGATTCCGCCAGCATACAAACTGTCTGGGGTACAGGAAAAAGCGGTCCTAAAACAGGCGGTTGCTGACCTCCTCCCAGAGGTGATTATTCAGCGTCCCAAGAGTGGCATGATGGTTCCAGTTCAGCTTGGATTTCGTAAACACTGGAACCGTCAGGCAAGGGCGTTATTGTTAAGTAAACGGGCTGCGATCGCGCCCTACCTTAATCAATCCTTGATTCGCAATTGGCTTGATTACCAGGGTGATACCTGGAGCCGTTATGGAGTCAAACTCTGGCTGTTGGTGAGTCTAGAGCTATGGCTTCAGGCAAATAGATTTAGGTGATTTCCGAAAAACAAAGTATCCAAAATGATGATGACTCGTTGCCAAGCTGGAGCTTTATAAGCAGAATGCTTAAAATATTTATTCCTAACAACTGAATTTCATTGGCTTCTACATCGTCTGGTTCGGACTTCAGATAAATATCTAGTAATACAATACAAATAGAAGATTGTAAGTAAGAAATTACAAGTAGGAAATTGTAAGCAATCAATTAGGCGATAACCGCTGCTTTTTCCTTTTTACTCGCACTGTTTTTAACTCGTACTTTCAGTCCTTCAAGCCCAATTCCAGAAAGCCGATCTCCCGGCAATTCCTCTGTTCTAAGTTGGCTAAGAACGTTCTGAATATCTGATTGGATTTATCTGCATTTCTTACTGAGAAAATGTATTTTTCGTTGGAATTCAGGAGTCAGTCTAATCTCAACTGAAGAGAATTCGGTCAACGTTAATGCCCTCCCACAGTTGGGATAAAGGAAGCGTCTGACCTTTCACTGCTTGCTGCCAGGATTTGCGAAAGCTTGTTGCCGAAAAGCCCTCTTCTTCTTCTCCCTTTACCAACTCAGCTACTTCAAGTACTTCCTCAACTAAAACAATCACTCTAACTTCTGAAGCGTTAGGCAAGCTCTTTAAGTGATCAGGGAGTTCAAGCCTACCATCGGGAGTAATTTTAGTGGAGAACTCGTAAGCTTTTATATGATTCTTATGGCTAGCGATTTAATCGCAACAGACTCCATAGGAGCAATGGGCAAATTCCCAGTCCTAGCCAAATCAAAAAACAGTATTGGGTCAGCCGTAACGCTTGGTGAATGGTTTGAGGAGTAATTGAGTCAATCGGATCTGCCAACAGGGGTTTTTGTTTCGCCACCCCCCCATACCAGTTCGTTCCACCCACCTGAACCCCTAGGGCAGCAGCATAGGCACACTCACTCCAACCAGAATTAGGACTGGGATCTTGGGGCGCATCCCGCAGGCAAATTTTCCAAACCCGGAGAGGCTTTCCCGATAAAAGGGAAACGGTCAGAACCGTCAATCGGCAGGGGAGCCAGGTTAACCCATCTTCAACTTTGGCACTGAACCAACCCAGGTACGTATAGGGAGCCTCCCGATAACCCACCATCGAATCCAGCGTACTGGCAGCTTTGTATGCCAGTGCCAGGGGAACGCTGCCCACACCGGGTAACACAGCTCCGATTAAGGCGTAGAACAGCGGTGCCATGACGCCATCGGTCGTATTTTCCGTCACAGTCTCCAGGGTGGCTCTCAGAATCTCTGCTGCAGACAGATTTTCGGTATCCCGCCCCACATATTGGCGGAGAATCGTCCGGGCTTGAACTACATCCCCTGCCTGCAAAGGGCGTAGAACGTCCTCAGCCGCATGCCGTAAGCTCCTGGCGGCAAAGCAACTTGCCAGCAGAACGATTTCGATCGCGGTTGCCCCCCAATCGCTAATCTGCCTCATAGCCGCAATCATGAGCCAACCTGCCAGCCCACTTCCCAGGATCAGACTAAGACCCAGCCCAACCCCTGCCAGCTTTTGTAACAGACCTGGTTTCAGGCTGGTGAGTGATTGCTCACTCAAGCGAGTAATGATCCATCCCATCCCCTGAACCGGATGCCACCAGCCCACCGGATCACCAATCAGATAGTCCAGGAGCGCAGCGATCGCCAGCACCGCCCCCTCCCGTGGAAAAGCAAGATGATCGGTGAGCCAGGTTAAGGGGGTCATGGAATGAGGAGAAGGTTATGGCTACAGGTCATGAAGACGAGGGAGCCTGGAGACGGCGGAGCCTGGGAGACAGAGTGAAGTTTCGGTCTTAATCTGCAATCCCCAATCCCCAATCCCAACGGCCCAATCTCAACCCCCTCCCCATGCCCAACATGAGGATCAATGTTACAAACTATTGCGAGCAAACCAGGAGGGTGAACCCAATGCCGCAAAATAATTGCGGAAGGTAACTGAGTCTAAAGCAGACTTGGAAGCCACTAAATCGGGAACTCCCATTTAAACATAATCGGTTACATTCTTCTGGAGGAATCCATCAATGAGTATTATCACGAGATCAATCGTGAATGCAGATGCCGAAGCTCGCTACCTCAGCCCTGGCGAACTTGATCGGATCAAGAGCTTTGTTACCACTGGTGAAAAGCGCTTACGGATCGCTCAAACCCTGACTGATTCTCGCGAACGTATCGTCAAGCAAGCTGGCGATCAACTGTTCCAAAAGCGCCCTGACATTGTTTCTCCCGGTGGAAACGCTTACGGCGAAGAAATGACCGCTACCTGCCTGCGCGACCTAGACTACTATCTGCGCCTGGTTACCTACGGAATCGTTTCTGGCGATGTCACCCCGATTGAAGAAATCGGTATCGTAGGTGTGCGTGAAATGTACTCTTCTCTGGGTACGCCGATCGCTGCGGTTGGAGAAGGAGTTCGTGGTCTTAAGAGCGCTGCTAGCTCTCTTCTGTCTGGTGAAGACGCAGCTGAAGCTGGAGCCTATTTCGATTATCTCGTTGGCGCTCTGCAGTAATGATTGTTTCTGCACATTGCTAAGTATTTGAAGATTACGACAACTCTAAGGACTCAAAATCATGGCACAAGACGCAATCACTTCTGTTATTAACTCTGCCGACGTTCAGGGTAAGTATCTGGACAGCAGCGCCCTGGACAAGCTGAAGGCTTACTTCGGCACAGGTGAACTCCGCGTTCGGGCTGCAGGCACGATCAGCGCTAATTCATCTGCAATCATCAAAGAAGCTGTTGCCAAGTCTCTCCTGTACTCTGACATCACCCGTCCTGGTGGCAACATGTACACCACCCGTCGCTATGCTGCCTGCATCCGCGACCTCGACTACTACCTCCGCTACGCGACCTATGCCATGTTGGCGGGTGATCCCTCCATTTTGGACGAGCGCGTGCTCAACGGTTTGAAAGAAACCTACAACTCCCTGGGTGTACCTGTGGGTGCTACTGTCAATGCAATCCAGGCAATCAAGGAAGTTGCTGCTGGTTTAGTTGGCTCTGATGCTGGCAAAGAACTTGGTGTTTACCTCGACTACATTTCCTCCGGCTTGAGCTAACCAGGAAACAGGGGATAGGTATGCGGTGTTAGGGAATTCCCGACAACCTCCAACCTGAACCTTTAACCTGCTTCTGTAAGGTCTGGAAGTTTGGAATGAGTGTTAGCTCGCCAAAGGCCCCTTCAATCTGATAGGCTTGCTTTATCGGTCTAATATTGATTCTTGGCTTTCAGACCTTGCTTTCAGTTCGGTTGCAGCGTTATTTACCAAATTGACTGCTTTCAGGCCCACTGAATCAATTCAAAGCATTATCCACTTCCCTTCAGATCAAAAATTTCTTAACCCCACCCAGGAGAGATAACCCCTATGGCGCGTATGTTTAAGGTGACTGCCTGTGTTCCCAGCCAAACCCGGATTCGCACACAACGGGAACTTCAGAACACCTATTTCACTAAACTAGTTCCCTACGATAACTGGTTCCGCGAACAGCAACGGATTATGAAAATGGGCGGCAAAATTGTTAAGGTCGAGTTGGCAACTGGTAAGCCTGGAACTAATACTGGGCTGCTCTAGTTCAGGATTCAGAACGTCATTCATGCAGGTTTCAACTCACCAATGCAACCGGAAGAGGTCTTAGGACCTCTTTTTTGTTAGAACCAGTTTATGTCTTCCGTGCTTCATCCTGAATGGACTTTTGCGCCCGATCGCTTAACCTTACCGCCCCACGTTATCCATATCTGGCGCGCCAGTCTGAATCTATCGCCGTTGCAACTTGGGGAGCTGGCCCAAACCCTTTCAACGGATGAATTGCAACGGGCAGATCGGTTTCGCTTTGAGTCCGATCGCCACCGTTTTATTGCCGCCCGGGGAACGTTACGGGCAATTTTGGGGCGTTATTTAGAAATCGCCCCAGGGCAAATTCAGTTTCACTATGCGGTGCACGGCAAACCTGCGATCGCGATGCCTGCAACCGATCCCGCCCCCCGACCCTTTCTAGAATTCAACCTGTCCCACTCTCAAGACTTGATGGTGTGTGCCATCACCCGCCACAATCGCGTCGGAATTGACCTGGAATATTTACACCCAATCCCGAACCTGGAAGGATTAACCCGACGTTTTTATTCGGCTCAGGAGTATTCCGCCATCCAAGGATTATCGGCGGATCAACAGGTGCGATCGTTCTTTCAACATTGGACCTGTAAGGAAGCATTTTTGAAGGCGATCGGAGAAGGATTAGGAGAACTCAGTCAAGTCGAAGTGCTGATTGACGCTGAGCAGGCTCAGCTAATTCAGTGCCCAGAGCAAGCTTCCCCACTTCAGCAATGGCTATTACATTTATTTACTCCAGCACCGGGCTATATTGCGGCATTGGCAGGGGATCTTGCCGCTCCAGAATGCCCATCAGCCTCCTGGAACTTTCTCTTCTGGGACTGGCAAGAGCAAGAGGAATAAGCGCGCGGCAGAGGAGGAAAGAGGGAGGAAAAAAGAAAAGGACGAAGTGAAATTATCTAACAGAATTTGATAGGTTTACATTTGGTGCGAAAGTATTATCTAGGGTGTAGAAGTTGCTTCTTTGACTTGATCAATTTTTTCAGGTTGTTCGTCCCTTCTACAGCCTGTCCTTCGTCAATGTTTTCCCTGAGGGATTAGTTGATAAAGGATTCAAAGGCATGCTCAACGGAGCGATGGCGCAATGAAGCATTTCGAACAGTCTCACGATTTATCACTGTTGCTTCACTGGTTAGGAAGGGGATAGGGGTTCTATTCTGGGTTGGGACGCCCCCCAACCCAACCCCCTAGTTCTAATTTCTAATCCTAATCGCAACAGCAATAGCGAGATCTTTACTCCGCCAGCCTCTACCTAACATGACGCAGGTACTTTTTAACACATTTAGAGGGAAAACTCTCCCTGTCTAGATGGGATTGCTATACCATTTGGGAATAGGTCGGTTTTTTTGAGGTAGGTGAAGCCTATCCAATTAAAACTACCACCATCTCATAAACCCCACTGTTCTCCCTGTTGTCAGCTAGAAGTCAGAAATCAAAGTCTTTGACTCTACAAGTGATACCAATTTAAAGAATGAGGGTTGGCAGAGGGGGGTGGGGGGGCTTCGCCCCCAACCAGAGGTTATACCGTTCGGCTCAGCGCTCACGGCGAAAGCCCCTGCACCCCGTTTCCATCTGTTGTGTTTGCTTCTTTAGATTGGGATGAGATGAGAGTTGAAGGTTTAGAGAAGTCAGTCATCCATAAGCAGTTTCTCACCCTGACTTTTGAATTCTGGCTTTTAGGTTCTGCACTCTGTTTCTGGCAAGATGCTAGCCGCAGAGGTTCTCCCTAACTGGAAGTGAATCACTACGCTGATACGGAATTAAGCAAACTAAGGATCTATCGCTTCATGGAATTTTCGATCGCTGCCCTACTAGCCAATTTTAGTGACGACAAGTTGGTTGCCCCTAAGGCTCTAGAAAAGAAATTAGACTGCAATGACGATGAAAGTCAGCGCAAATTACAAATTGCCCTGGATGCCCTGGAACGCATTGGCATTCTGGTAAAGGACCGGGGGCGATATAAGCGGGTAACTGAGGACGGTGTGGTTGAAGGGAAGCTCCGCTGTTCCAGTAAAGGATTTTGCTTTGCGATTCAGGATGTCGAAGGATCTGAGGATATCTACATTCGGGAGAGCCAGTTAAATAACGCCTGGAATGGAGATCGAGTCCTGGTGCGGGTCACCAAGGAGGGGAGTCGCCGTCGCAGCCCAGAAGGGGAAGTGCGCCTGATTCTGGAGCGTTCCAATCCTTCCGTGCTGGCGCGGGTCAAGCAAGCAGATAATAGCTTCCGGGCAGTGCCCCTGGACGATCGCCTACTGTTTGAGCTGCACCTACAACCCAATGGGGGCAATCTGGAATCGGCGATCGATAAACTAGTTCACGTTGAAATCCTGCGCTATCCCCTCGGTCAGAATCCCCCCTTGGGCAAAGTTGCTCAGGTTTTAGGCACAGATACCGATGCCTCCGATATTGATATTGTTTGCTGTAAACACGATCTGCCCAAGGCATTTCCCAATTCTGTGCTTGATGCCGCAAAAGCACTGCCGACTAAAATCAGCAAAGCTGACTTAAAAAAACGGGTTGACCTGCGTAAGTTGACCACGCTTACCCTCAAGGCAGACAGTGAGGAGGTAGCCAGCGATAGTCTGGACGACGCCATCACCCTGGAAAAAACGGCAGCCGGACATTGGCGACTGGGAATTCACATTGCGGACGTTGCTTACTACGTTGATCCAGATTCCCCCATCGATCGGGAAGCAAAAAAACGAGGAACGTCCTTTTACCTGGGAGATGTGATTGTGCCCATGCTGCCAGAGGCTATTTCTGGCAATCTCTGCGCTTTCAAGGTAGATAAGGAACGCCTTGCCGTTTCTGTGCTGGTGACCTTGAATACCGAAGGACAGGTGATTGAGTACGAAATTCAGCCAACCGTCATCCGGGTAGACTACCAACTGAGCTACGAACAGGCGCAGGCAATTCTGGAACGGTTAAACGGTCAACCCACCCCTGTTGACATTAAAGAGTTTTCTCCCATCTTTGAACTGCTGGATCAAATTTCTGCCCTCAGCCACTCGCTGAAGCAGCATCGGCGCAAGCGGGGAGCCTTTGAACTCAATCTGCCTGAAAAGCCGATTCCCGATCACGGAGATGCGGAAGCCAACGAAACCATTAAATCTCTCTTTACGCCCAAGTTTCACTATGACGACGAGGGGGTCTTGGGGGCAATGGTGGTGACCCCATCCGTGCCCACCCATGCCATGGTTGCAGAACTAATGCTGGTTGCCAATCAACTGGTGGCAACCCACCTGCAAGCCTTAGGGGTACCGGGGATCTACCGCGTTCATCCAACTCCCGACCCAGATGATGTGCAGGAATTGATGAAACTGGCGGCAAATATGGGCATTGAACTGCACCTGACGGAGGAGGAAACCGTTCATCCCCAGGACTACCAACAGTTCACCCAGAAATTTGCTGAGTCTGATGCGGAGCGCGTGCTGACCTATCTGTTGCTAGAGACGCTAAAGCCTGCTTTTTATAGCATGACTCCCCGATCGCACTTTGGGTTAGCGCTGGATCATGGCTATACCCACTTTGCCTCTCCGGTCCGGCGGTACCCGGATCTGTTGGTCCAGCGGGTACTCCATGAAGTGTTTGAGGAAGGGCGCGATCGCAAATCCACCCGTTCAAAGGAAACGGTCAACCTGCGGCACAGCTCTAGCCACGGCAACATTAGCTGGAATGTTTTGCCGCCCGAAATTCATCAGGATCTGGAAGCCTACTTTGCATCGGTGGTTGTCCATTTAGGCGAACGGGAAAAAATTGCCCAGGAAGCCGAACAGGATTTGGAAGGTCTGAAAAAAGCTGAGTTAATGCGGGAGAGAACGGGCGAGGTTTTTCATGGATTGATCACGGGGGTGCAATCCTACGGTCTTTTTGTGGAAATTGAAGAACTGTTAGTTGAAGGTCTAGTTCACGTCAGTTCCCTGAAAGATGACTGGTATGAGTACCGCTCCCGCCAGCAAACCCTCGTGGGTCGTAAAAACCGCAAGCAGTATCGCCTGGGCGATCGCATCGAAGTCCAGGTGAAAAGCGTTGACTACTACCGCCAGCAGATCGACCTGATTGCTGTCGGGGGCGGCAGCGAAGCCGAAGAAGACGATGGCGACGACGATGACCTCCCAGAGGACGGGCATGAGACGCTAGAGTAGGGATAAGGGGTGAAGGATCAAGCGGTGAGGCGATCAAAAGGTGAGGCGATCAGAAATTCTTGCCCCCACCCATTGCCCCATCCCCCCATCCCCCCATTGCCCTCCTACCCCATTCCCCGTGCCCGCCCCCTCCCGTCCCCTTATCCTCGGCATCACCGGAGCCTCCGGGCTGATTTATGCCGTGCGTGCCCTGAAATATTTGCTTCAGGCAGACTACGCGATCGAACTGGTCGCGTCTAAAGCGGTCTATATAGTCTGGCAGGCAGAGCAAGAGCTGCGAATGCCGCCGGAACCAATGCAGCAGGAACAGTTCTGGCGACAGCAGGCGGGCGTCGAGACGGGCGGTAAGCTCATCTGCCATTCCTGGAGCGATGTCGGGGCGACGATCGCTAGTGGCTCCTATCGAACCTTGGGCATGCTGGTGATTCCCTGTAGCATGAGCACGGTTGCAAAACTGGCAACTGGCCTTAGTTCTGACCTACTAGAGCGAACCGCCGATGTGCAGCTCAAAGAAGGTCGCAAACTGGTTCTGGTTCCCCGCGAAACCCCCTTCAGCCTGATTCACCTCCGTAACCTGACTGCCCTGGCCGAGGCAGGAGTACGCATCGTCCCAGCGATTCCCGCCTGGTATCACAACCCCCAAACCATTGAAGATCTGGTCGATTTCGTCATCGCCCGCGCCCTCGATCAGCTAGAGATAGACTGTGTCCCCCTCGATCGCTGGGCGGGGCATTAACCCCTGGCTTTCCGCCAGGATCCCCCAGGCTCGCGATGATTGACTGAAAGGCTGACTTACAAGGACTTTCCCAATCCTAAACCGCCAATCTTCCCTCTAAAATGAGATCAGCTATAGCCGTAGCCCGATGGGTTGGGACAGGGCGCACGGGTGAAACCCCTGGCTGGAGGCAACGCCCCACTCCCCCTTGAATCCTCTGTCCTAATCCATCGGGCGATCGCTATCAGCCAAATCTAAACTCTAAAATCCAGAGTTGTTAAAGTTGCTAGGATAAGCTGGAGCCATATTATTTAGAAGCATCGGCTGAAAGCTAATTGCTGAGAGCTGAGAGCTAAGAGCCAAGACCCATGTTATTTCGTCTAATTCTACTGCTGGCGATCGTTGGGGGGTTTGTCCTGTTTACTGGGTCAAACCTGCAACCGTTGTCCCTGATATTTCTGGGCATTCAGATGCCAGCCTTGCCGCTGGCGTTCTGGGTTCTAGGGGCGATCGGGGCAGGTGTTCTGACGACGCTTGCCATCAGTATTCTGTTCAACCTGTCCCATTACGTGGCAGGACGGGCAGTTCGCTCCCAGTTCAAGCAATCAGCCCGTGGCAATAGATTTCAGGGGTTCCGGCGCGATCGCTTTGCCACTACCCCCAACGCCTCTTCCTCCTCCCCATCAGCCCCTGCCAAAGATGACGACACTGCCTGGAAGAACTGGGAAGGCTATGAAACACCCCTGGATCACAAGCGGGCAGAGTCAGAATCGGTCAACCGGAATAACCTGGCTAACGATTGGGAAACCGACGTGTTGGAAGACTGGGACGACGAGGTTACGGACAGAACCCCAGCCAATCCATCCGGGGATTTCCTGGGCGATCGCCCCAGGGCGGAACCTTTCCCCAGAAATCGCGCCAATTACGAAGTTTCCCAGGAACCCAAAACCTCTTCTCGCTCTGGCTCTGTTTACTCCTACGGCTATCGCGATCCGGGAACTTCTGGCGTTGGCAAGGCAGAATCCACTGTCGATAAACCCGCTCTGAATAAACCCATTGTGGATGCAGACTACCGGGTAATTGTGCCGCCCTATCGATCGCTGGATGAAGACCCGACAGTCCCCACAGATCTGGAGCCACGGGATGAAGAGAACGCTGATGATTGGTTTGAGGATGATAGGAGCGATGATTTTAGAGATCGGGAACGGCGATCGTAGGTTAGGACTTTAGCTGCAGGAACGTAACAGGAAGCCGAAATAGGGTTGAGGCAAGGGCAGACAACCCGAATTTTCGCTTTAAAGCAGGCGGGAGTGCCTGCCAGGAAACAGGGACAAATCCAAGGCGAGTGTAAAACTGGACTAATTTTTTTCCCAAACATTCCAGGTAAAGGGGCTGGGTTGCCTGCTGGATTAGATGATTCGTCAGGTAAGTTCCCAAACCCTGGCCTCGCCATTGGGGAGCGACAACCAAACTGCCAAGCTCCTGAGCGGCGGGAAACGATCGCAACTGCCCACAGGCAATCACCGCTCCCCCATGCTCAATCACCCAAAACTGGGACCATCGCAACTGAGTTGGATCGAGTTTGGCAGACAGTACGAGTTTACGAATTGACCAGACATCTTTAGAAGAAGCTGGACGGAGGCGACAACCGGGTACTGGCGAAAAGAGAGATGGATTCATGCTGCCTGTGCGCTGTTTCAATCGTGAAACGATTCAGAAAGTATGGCAGTTGTTGTTCTCTAAGGCTCCATGTCTTGAAAGATCTCCTTAAGGTAAACTTCTTCAGCATTGGCTGGAATTTTGATTAAGGAGCTAATGAGCCGATTAAAAGAAAAGGAAACTTGATCGGAATTCACACCAAATTCTCTAGACAATTGGGGCAACTCTTTCTCAAATTGAGGGTTTATCCCATCCAGATGAACAACCTTACAACCTAGAAA
>JBAUTA010001459.1:0-3586 GCA_049581985.1 Kovacikia sp. | reverse complement strand
CTCCCTGGGGGCGCAGCCCCACTCCCCCTTCTTACAATCAATTAAAGCTACCTACTTAGACCAAAACGAAAGTTTTGGAGGGGGGCTGGGGTGGGTTCCCCCTCCATAGGGCAAAATTGATGATTTGCAACACTAGTGTTCCGAAAGGAAAATTTTGATGGGTCTTCGACCCATCAAATTTAACCTCAATCAATCTTCCAGACGTTAGTGATGTTGTAGAACTAATTGTTCGCACCACTAGGGGCAAGTAAGTAGGCGTAATTAATTATAAAATGTCCATCTCTTTTGAGGCCCAACTCCCGCTTTCCCAACGGGGTATTACGATCTGGCTAACTGGGTTGAGTGGGGCTGGCAAAACAACAATTGGTAAAGAACTGACGGAACGATTGCATACCGCAGGGAATTCCGTAGAGTTTCTAGACGGAGATATCATCCGCCAGAATCTTAGCCGGGGGCTGGGCTTTTCCTTCGACGATCGCTGTGAGAATATTCGCCGGATTGGCTTTGTCGCCGAACTGTTGACCCGGCATGGAGTGATTGTTGTTGTTTCTGCCATTTCTCCCTATCAGCAGGCAAGGCAAGAGGTGCGCCAGCGAATTGGCAGCTTTCTGGAAGTTTATGTCAATGCGCCGCTCAATCTTTGTGAACAACGGGATGTTAAGGGATTGTATAGTCGAGCGCGAGCGGGAGAGATTGCGCACTTTACTGGTATTAGCGATCCCTATGAACCTCCGCCCAACCCTGATGTTATTTGTTATACAGATAGAGAGACGGTTGTAGAAAGTGTAGAAAAAATCCACGATCGCCTGAGATTGATGGGTAAAACCCGTTTATGATACTTATCCAGAACCTTACTATTCCCTGATTCTAGTTTTTTGCGAATCAGGGAATAGTAAGGATAATAGGTAAGTGAGTGTTGAAAAACCAGTTAAGTGATGCTAATAACAGGATTATTTGACCTGGTGTGCCTTAAGGCTTCAAGCCTTTACTTTCAGAGGCGTCCCGTTCTTGACTGGGATTTTTTCACCCATACTCCCCTTTTGTAATGGCCTCATTGGATTAGTCTGCCTGACATGACCAACGACCTCGATCTGATTAAACGCCTCAGTCCCAGCGCAATGGATCAGATCATGCTTTATCTGGCATTTAGTGCCATGAGGACTAGCGGACATCGCCACGGAGCCTTTCTGGACGCTGCTGCGACTGCTGCTAAATGTGCCATTTATATGACGTATTTAGAGCAGGATCAAAATCTGCGGATGACAGGACACCTGCATCACATCGAGCCAAAGCGAGTTAAGGCAATTGTTGAAGAAGTCAGACAAGCGTTGATGGAAGGAAAGTTGCTCAAGATGCTGGGTTCCCAAGAGCCTCGCTATCTGATTCAGCTTCCCTATGTCTGGCTGGAGCAATTTCCCTGGCAACCAGGGCGATCCCGAATTCCTGGGAACAATTTTACTGCCGAGGAAAAACGTCAGATTGAGGCGAAACTACCGACCACTGGTTTACCAGACGCCCAACTGATTAATTCCTTTCAGTTTCTAGATTTAATTGAGTTTTTGCACACGCGCTCCCAGGAAGATTTGCCCGAAGCACGACAGATGCCCCTGAGTGAAGCTCTGGCAGAACATATTAAACGGCGTCTAATTTATTCCGGCACCGTCACCCGAGTAGACTCTCCCTGGGGTATGCCCTTCTACGCTTTGACTCGCGCTTCCTACTCGCCTGCCGATGAAGAAGAACGAACCTATATCATGGTGGAAGATACGGCTCGTTACTTCCGCTTGATGGATGCCTGGGCTACTCGCCAGTCTAAAGTTATGCGAGTCCTGGAAGAGTTTGATATTCCTAGCGATCGCCTCGATCAAGCAATGGAAGAACTGGATGAAGTTATCCGCGCCTGGGCAGATCGGTATCATCAGGCAGACGGCGACCCATTCATTCTTCAGATGGTAATTGGGCCCGAAGAAAAGTAATAAGGTTAGTGGCGGTTGTTCGCGTAGCGTTCCCGAAGGGTAAGTACAGCGATAGAAACGAAACCTGCCTCCGCAGGTTGAACTGTCCGGAGTCTGCGAAGGCAGACTTTGCTTTTGTAGCCGCGAATTTCATTCTCTGGGGCTTAACCGAGAAGTATTGGGTTAGAAACGACTCTGCTCAGCGGTCCAAGCACATGGTAAACCCTTTGCCTGGGGGCCTTTCCCCCAAATTTTGTTGCTTCTTCCCCTATTTGTCATTGATGACGCCCTACCCACTTATCTATCGATCGCCGGATCCTCAGGGGATGAGGTAACTTCCACAATTTCCTTTGCTTTGCGCGATTCCCACCAAAAGGGAAGCACGATCCAGGCAGCAACGATTAGAAACGAGAGAAGCGCAAACCGGCTTGCCCACGTAACCAGCTTTTCCAGGGGAACCACTTGCCCCGCAGCATAGGAAAGCGTCACCATGACAGATGCCCAGGCAACCGCTCCCAATGTGTTGTAGAGCATAAATTTGGCATAGGGCATTTCGACAATGCCAGCCAACGGACTTGCAAACACCCGTAGCAACGCCACAAAACGCCCTACAAAAACCGTTTTCGCTGCATTATTACTAAACTGATCCCTTAGGGATACAAGCTGCTCTTCCTGAATCCGAAATATCCGGCCAATCCCTAGAAGTAGGGACCATCCTCCCCATCGACCAATCCAATACCCAAAATTCCCACCCAACGTTGCTCCCAGCACCGCATTCGCCAAAACGAGCCAGTAGTTTAGTTGATCGCTACCTGCCAGGAAACCTCCAGCCAGAGTCACTGTTTCACCTGGGATCGGAATACCCAGATTTTCTAGCAGAATTCCCAAAAAGACTGCCCAGTAGCCATACTGCTGAGCAATCTCCTCAATTGTCTCAATCGAAATCAGGTCGGACATGCAACGAGATCTTTACAAAATGTTACTCTTTGCCTTAATCTTTGCGCGATCACAGCGAACCTGTCAATCGCAACCTTTCTATCTTATCGATATCCTGATCTTCTGGGGCAAAGCATCTAGCCTGAGAAACCATGACTTCTAGTAGTAGGTAGCTCTAATTAATTGTAAGAAGGGGGAGTCGGGGCTGCGCCCCCAGGCACTGGGTTCCACCCCCTCCACCCCCAAACTCATCTTTTATTTAATTGCGCCCAGCTACTTAGACCAAAACAAAGGATGGAGCGTCCTGGGCCGAGCGTCCTGGACCGAGCTAAGCGACTGGAATAATAGACACCTCCCAGACTCCTACACTGCCGGCATCCTGACCGTTTCAGCGGTTTCGTCAAGAATAAATAGGGATCAAAAACCTGGGGTTTGCAGGGTTGAGAAATTTATCAAAACCAGGGTTTAGCCTGTCTAAACAATGAAGATTCCGTAAAGGTACGGGGGAAGCAAGCGGTTCCTATTAAGCCCTTCCTATAGTTGGGGAATAGACCGTAATTCTACGGATTTCCCAAAAGCATTTTATTGTCCCAGTACGCTAGTACAAAACTATGCACTTTCAGTGCAAGGCTTTAGCTGCTACACACTTCTGGGTGAGTTGATCAAGCGCTTCACAGTGCAAGGTCTCTGCCTCC
>JBAUTA010001458.1:0-3485 GCA_049581985.1 Kovacikia sp. | reverse complement strand
GATCAAGACCGTGAAACTAAAGTTTACCTTCAGTCGGCAGCGAGAGCCTCGATCCCTTTGCGAAGGCTTAAAGTCCTGAATACTGGCTATTGAACGCCTTGGGCCCGCATAACATCACCCATTAAGTCAGCAGGCGCAATTAATGATAGAAAGGGGTACTTGAAGACGCTGCCCTCAGGCAAAGGTCTCCACCCCTTCCCCCCCAGCATTATCTCTAGTTTAATTGCACCTAGATGCTTAACAAAGCCCTACCAAATCATCGCAGGTTATACCAATCAAATATAAAGACGCGCCAAAACAAGCACCCCCTATAGTCCCCCTTGGCAAGGGGGACGGCGACAGCCGGGGGTCAAATAAGATGCAGCTTCATATAAAAACGGTATTAGAGTTTAACTGCTTTAATGAATGTCATTGTAAAGCCAGATTTTCCCGCTTGAACTTGTTCTTGATGAAGAACCTGAACACCCAAACCAATCTGCTTGAGTGCTTTATTTGCACGCTCAACCACATCTTCCTGTTCAGACAAAATAACCAACTTAGTATCTGGAGCAAGATTGATAACTGGCTGCTTAGTTACGATGTCTTCTAATGATGGAAAGCTCTCGTTTACAAGCAGTCCAAGCCAGAGATAGGTTGAAGAAATAGAGCGATACAGACCTCCAAACTTAGTCTGGCCGTCATACCAGAACAAACGATTTCCCTGACGGATAATCTTTTTGATTTCTGGGACATAAGTACGCACTGCTTTCACGCTCTGAACAACAGCCTGGTAGCCTTCCCGAGCGGAACCAATCTCTAACGGATTAAAATTTACTCCTGCACTTCTTATGCTGAAAGAGGTGGATGTAAGCATAACAAGCAGTAAAGCTAGAAAGCCAAGCCCAACTTGATGCCTCGATCTGAAAACAAGATTTACAAACCCGGCTAGTAATAGAACAAAGGATAGTACGGCGAGTTGTTGAAGATGAATTGGATTGGCAAACCAGATTCCTAAGAACTTAAATTTGAGTACGGGTAGCAGGGAGGCAGCAGCTACCAGAAGAATGATAAATAGCTTCGAATTTAACCTATCAGTAATCGATGAAATCTGAGCACCTAATGCTAGAAACATGCAAGGAATGATAGAGGTGGCGTAGTAAAAATATTGAAAGGCAGGCCAGCCTTTTAATTCCAGACCTATCATAATTAAGATACAGAAAAGAAAGGATGCTTGATAAAGTAATTTAAGCCGAGTTTGTAGCCTTTCTAGCAGAAAATCTTTAGTAGCAACTTTCCTGTCTTTCTTTAAGAAGAAATGAAATAGCAAAAACAGAAGACTACTAACCCCAATCGCGATAATTGGTCTCAAGTATGCCAATTTGGGAATCCAGGTGGTATAGGAGCGGTTGTAGTAAGAGGCATCCTGACTAAACCGCAGTGTTGTTAAATACTGAATAGTTGGCAAGAAAAACAAGAAATTACGATTATGGGTGTAGTTAAAAACGCCTAAGACAAAAGTCACGGCTAGGATGCCAGAAATGAAAAGAAGGATGCTTAATAAAATGGAATTTTTACGGTATTCGCGATTGATAAAAAAATAGTGAAGGACAAAAACTGGAGTAAAAGGAATCCAATACAGATTTAAGTAGATTAAAGCCCCATAAAATGCTCCACCCAAGCAGAGAAACATCCGCCAGCGTGAAAATTTTGCCGCGCAGGTGAGCATCAGCAGGGTTAAGAGAAAATAAGCAATACTAGCACCATCGGGATAATCCCAGCCTACAGCGCCTAAGAAAGCTGGATAACATCCCATTAATACAGCCGCCAGCAACCCAGCTCTACGACTGATGGTGTATTTCAAAATTAGATACAGCGAAATCGTTGAGGTGTAGTAAGCTCCTAAATGCAAAATATAGTTCGACAAAATAGGCGGTAAAAAATGAAACACATAATATCCCGGAAGAATCCAGGGCAACCGAGTTCCGTAATAAGTATTAGGAAATATATGCAGGTATCTAGGATAGTCTAAAAAATATCCGAAATAAATCCATGGATCAATAAAGCCAAGAAATGCATTTGTAAATATCCATTCGCTATTGATTAACACTAATATTAAAGGCACTACCAGAAGGATCCAAAGTTCCCAGTCGATGTTGCCAAATACCCTGAAGCAACTGATTAACTTTTGATTTTTCATATCTGCTTTTTCTGAACTCAATGGAATAGCAACTTTAATCAGACAAACAAGCTTATATCCGATCCTATCTGGATTGCAAAAGAAATTTTTCAGCAGGGAAAGACTTTCATAACTCCTTTCGCTCACAAATAATTTAGGACTGATATAACAGTCCTTTATATCAGTCCTTAATGGGTGATAAGTAGCTGGGTGCAATTAAACATAAAGATGATGTTGGGAATGGTGGCCCCCCCTGCCTGGGGGCGTAGCTCCCAACCCCCTTCTTACAATTAATTAGGGCCGACCTACTTATCTCGTGTTGCAAACACTAAATTTTGCAACACGAGTGTTTAGCTTGACTCAGGGAAGCCAGGGATACTGGCGAAAGTCGGGTGGGCGTTTTTCCAAAAAAGCTTGTTTCCCTTCCGCTCCTTCTTCGGTCATGTAGTAAAGCATTGTTGCATTCCCCGCCAGTTCCTGGAGCCCGGCCTGGCCGTCACAATCGGCGTTAAATGCAGCCTTCAGGCAACGAATCGCGATCGGGCTTTTTTCCAGGATTTCCCGCGCCCATTGGACCCCCTCTGCTTCTAACTGCTCAACCGGGACGACACAGTTCACCAATCCCATTTCCAACGCCTGGGCAGCGGTGTACTGACGGCAGAGATACCAGATCTCCCGCGCCTTTTTTTGCCCGACAAGGCGTGCCAGATAGCTGGCACCAAACCCGCCATCAAAGCTACCCACCTTAGGACCCGTTTGCCCGAATAGGGCGTTGTCAGCGGCGATAGTCAGGTCACAAAGAATATGAAGAACATGCCCTCCCCCGATCGCATAACCCGCCACCAGAGCGATCACGACCTTGGGCATAGAACGAATCAGGCGCTGCAAATCCAGCACATTCAGTCGGGGAGTGCCTTCTTCATCGATGTATCCAGCATGTCCCCGCACACTCTGATCGCCCCCTGAGCAAAAAGCATATTTGCCATCCGTGTGGGGGCCTGCCCCTGTAAACAGCACTACGCCAATTCGGGGATCTTCCCGCGCATTAGAAAACGCATCGTAAAGTTCAACAATAGTTTTGGGACGAAAAGCATTGCGCTTGTGGGGGCGGTTGATGGTGATTTTGGCAATCCCATCTGCTTTGTGGTAAAGGATGTCTTCGTAGGTTTTGGTGGGTTGCCAGTCAATCATGGGGTAGGGAGAGAAGGGAACAGGAAAGACAATGTTTCTGGATGGGTTCCAGGGGCACTGTTGTACCATTTTAGAGGGAAGATTAGCAACTTAAGCAGGTAAAAGCCCTTTCAAATAAGCCTTTCAGGAAATCATCTGG
>JBAUTA010001457.1:0-1779 GCA_049581985.1 Kovacikia sp. | reverse complement strand
AACCAATAGGGCTACGGCTATACCAATTGAATTGGAGCATGTGGCAGATCAGACCCCTCTCAACCTCGCCTTGCCAGGGGAGGTGCCGTAGGCGGTGGGGTAGATAGGCGGCGAGCACCGTTTTAATCGGGATTATCTTGTGAGCGAGCTATTTCTCAAAGTTTCACGGACTTCCATCAAGATGTTTCCCAGCATATTTTTTCCGGTTCCCTGGGTTCCACAGCCCCAGTAGTAATCATTGCTTGTCTTCTCGACTAGTAATTGATCGCCCGTCGATCGCAGAATTTCGCGAATATCTTCATGGTTCTGAAACTTATACAAAACTGCTTTTCGCATGATATCGTCCTTGACTTCTTCCCAATCGGGACGCAAGGGCAAGGAACGATCTCGCCCCAGATCAGCGGCTTCCCTGGGGGACTTAGCTGAGCAAACTTTTTCCACATAGGGAGTTCCTGCAAACTTCTGTGCTTGAAAGTAATGCTCACTGGTTGCCCACCAGAGTCCGTCTTGCATAAAGCCATGGGGAGAGAAGTTGGAAAAGTAGCCATAGGGCTTTTCGTGAATAGAGTAGAAGTAGATTGTCATCGGAGTAGCCTTATGGTTATAACTGAATGCCTTTCCAGGTATGGATTGCCTCCGTCGATCGGACCAAGTTCATCCCCGCAGCCACAAACCGCTGAAATGCAGCATTTGCCTGATCGGTGAAGTCCACGATGCCAGGAACGACGACGGGTGAGGTGCAATCTTCTAACAGATACACTTTTTTCGCCAAGACAGGATCTTGGGCTTGAATTTCGGTGAGCAAATCCTCGATCGTCCAGGCAACACAATGGCTTTTCGCCTGTCCCGCAATGATCACCGCATCGAATTCCAACAGTTTTTGAATAAAGCGGGTGTTCTTTTGGGCTATCGGTCGTCCTGTGGCATCGTCTAAAACCTCAGGTCGCAAGACCGAATAGTTTTCTGTAAGAGCATTGCCGCCTTTGATTTCAAAATTGGTTTGACTGTTGCGGGCGATCGCGTGAAAAAAGCAAGCTTCCTCAACGGCGGATACCAATGCATGCCCAATCCCACCCAGCATTGAGTGGTAAGGCCAGATTGTCAGCGGATATTTACCCGCCTGACTCAACCGTTCGGTGTAATGCAACGCGAAGGACTGCAACGCCATGTAGTTGCCTTTAGCGATCGAGTAGGCAATTACCGGATTCACCTTCCACTTCCCAGATTGCACATCAGCGAGAGCAATCATGGTCATGGGCGGCGGGTTTTCACCAGCATCATTAACCCAAAATACGGGATGGAAGATCTGCATGGCGGTATGGGTATCCATCGTGGGTGCAATTTCGGTGATCACCTGCAAATTGCGATAAATGAACTGACAGAGGCGATCGTTATCCTCCACCGCACCGATCCCAGACCGCCCCCCGACAAATAGTTCAAACCCAGGAATACAGAACGTATTTTGAGCATCAATAATCATCAAACAAATGCGCGTTTTGTCTTTTGCCGCAGGTTGCAATCCCTGTTGCCTGGCCCAGTCTTTTGCCTGGGCTGCCCGTTCCTGATAGGGAACGCGCCACACCTCACCGACCCGCTTGGCATCGAAAAAGCTAGGGATATTCAATTGAGTGGAAATTTGAGTCGTCATAATTTTTTGTCCTTCGGTTTGAGCGGTTACAAACTTTCTTGCAGGTCACACAGCGATGCTTTTAAACAAACTTTCTTGCAGGTTATACCAATTTAAAAAATGAAGGTTGCAGAGGGGGGTGTGGGGGCTTC
>JBAUTA010001456.1:0-3136 GCA_049581985.1 Kovacikia sp. | reverse complement strand
ATCGGTCTGAGAGGAATTCCTACAAGCTAGACTTACGGGTTGGAGCAGGAGATGCGATCGAACTCTTCTCCTTTCCCCACCCACCGACCCGACCCAACGCTCCAGAAGCTTGTGGGCTGAGGCATCTGGCTTTTAAGGTGGATAATCTAGAGGCATTAGCTGTCGAGCTGCAAGCTAAAGGAGTGGAAGTGGAGCCAATTCGCCTGGATGAACTGACCGGAAAGCGATTTACCTTTTTCAAAGACCCGGATGGCTTGCCGTTGGAAATGTATGAAATATAGCCCTTTTCAAGGGTGTGAGGTATAGGGAGGGGGATTCGCGCCCCACTGTGCCTCATAATTTCTGTCCTTCACCCCAGTGCAAACTGCTTAACTGACTGGGCATCCTTAAACTCAAGAGTCCAGTCGGGGAGAGCAGGGGAAATCTTCTGCCTGGGAGCGTGGTGCCCGAACCCCCTTCATACAATTAATTAAGTCAATTTACTTAATCAGAAATTCAATTTTGACGGGAATGAGCAAGTGAATTGGCGTTAATTGGTGAAAGCTTGCAAGCATTTCATTGGCTACCTGGGGTTCCATATCGGCTCGATGGGAAATCGTGAGGTGGGGATGGGGATTCACACAGGGAATAGTAGTTGGCAGGGTCACTCGCAAAGCCTGAATTTGGTCATTCCAGCAGTCTGAGGTTGCGATCGCCGCAAATTCATACCCAACCAAATGGGACCAGGCTGCCAACTCAACCCCATACTGCAAAGTAATGTGATGGCATTGCACCACTTCAAAGCGGGGCAAAACTTCAGATAACGAATCAGAACCTTGAACAACGGCCCAAAGGACTCCTGGCATATTAACTTTTGCCCTTTATGCTCTCAGTAGATATACATAATTCATGATACGAAGAGATAGTTGGGGTTGTTGCCCCCAGACAAAAAGTTATCCCAAAAATCATCGTTATGCCGAACCTTGAGCAAATCGAGGCGGCAATTCTTTCATTGCTACTCTTTGTCCTCCGTCTTTTGCCTGCAAACCCTATTTCCGTGTATAACGATGCTTCACTCCAACGGGGAAATATTCTGGATCCCCTGTGCTTGAGAGGGAGATCTCTGGCATCTGATAGGCAGCTGGGACGTAGTTAGCAAATTCGCTGTTGAGGCGGCAGAGCTGATGCTGAATCGCTTTTGCGATCGCCCCCCGGATCTCTTCGCTAGCCCTAACTCCCGGTGACAGTTCCACTACGATCGACAAAAACTCATTGCGATCCTCATCTTCTTTCACCTGCATCACAAACTTGCCGGTTACCCAATCACAAATGGGCGACTGTTCCAGTCCAATGGTTACATTTTCTGGATAAATATTTGCCCCAAAGTAGGAGACGGTAAAGTGCGATCGACCAAATATGTAGACGAAGGGTAAGGGATGAATGCCTCGAATATTGGAGGAGGGGGAGGAGATTGGGGAATCCATTTCCGAGCTTGTAGAGGGGAGGAGATCAGGCGAGTTGTCTGATGGTTTCGAAAACAGTGCATTGTTCAATGCCTCTATTGGATCAAATCCCTGTTCCGATAGGAATTGGAGCATGTCGTTGTAGGAGATGATGCCGCCATTATCTGAAATGTGATACCGGATTAGAGGAATGCCGTTGTCTCCAGAAAACAACAGAGTCCCATCCTGCGCCTCAAAGAAACGAACACAGGGATCGTACTGCACAAGGGTGGGTAAGCGGGATTCGCCAAACAGCCTATGGGCGATTTCTGGATGGGTGGCTAACCAACGGCGAATGCATATACTTAAGGGGGTTTCATTGCCCAACACACCCGCATCGGCAGTGCCATAGAGGGAAGCAGAATCATAGCAGGGATTGCTAGAACCAACCCGATCGCCTACCAGCGATCGCCATTCTTCGCTAAAAACTTCGCCTGCCATTACCCATTTAATGTGGTATTGGTTCCAGGCTATGCCCTGGGCAATGCCGCTATCAATGACATCCTTAAGAAATGGCGGATAGCCCAACAATACGGTTTGTTCAAACTCAGGCGCAAGGGCCTGGATGACCCGAAAGATCTCTGCTTTGTTGTTGCCAGGGGTAATGACTGTAAGCGGATATCCTTTACTGGCTAGATGGCGACAGCAATCCGCTGTGTACATACCACCCACCCAGGTGCCAAGCGCAAAACAAATCACAGCTAGTGTGCGGCGGCGATCGGCTGCAAAACTATCACAAAAGACCTGCTCAAATCGGGTCGCAATTTGCAATTCATCGGTCAGCGATCGCAGCCAGAAGGAAGGCTGTCCGGTCGAGCCGGAGGAAACCGCAATCATATCGCAACTTTCCAATTTCCCATCTCGGCACAATTGCGCCAGGGAATAGGGTTGGAGATAGTTTTGCTTCGTTGTCAGGGGAAGCTGCTGAAAGTCTGACAACGTTTGCACCGTTGCTGGATCAACCCCCTGTTCCTGCAAAAACGCGGCATAGGCAGGTACGCTAGCTACCACCCGCTGAAATAACGCTAAAACCGATGTTGCTGCCTTAGTTTCGGTAGTGTAGTCGAGTAACCTGTCCAGCGGAGTTTCCAGAAACACTTGTAGAGCGCTTAAGATCCGTTGGGGTTGATGTTGATCCATAGGGTTTCCGGTGTGCGATCGTAAAAAACACGTCAAAGATACTGCAACAGGCCATTAGAAAGAAAGTGAAATGACCCCCAATTTTCGGACAGGGAGCTAAGAGTAGTATTCTTGTTCTGAGAAAGGGGGCAAATAGGACAGCAAATCGTCGTCAATATACAGCAGAGTTCAAAGCGAAAGTGGTTTTGCAAGTCCTTACGGGTGAGAGGATATCGAGTGAAATTTGTCGGACCGACAAGCTGAACGCGAATGTACTCAACCGATTGATCTAGAAGCAACTTGGATACATAGCGACCTGTATCCGCGTAATATTTTAGTAGACAAGGGTCTCAAAAGTTCTTGAGACTAGTAGAGTGTGGCGCAAGTTTAGCTACTGTAGAGCGGGCATCTTGCCCGCGCAAGCTAGAAGCCTGCTCTACAAACGGTAGGCGTATTTCCGCCCATCACTACTAGTAGTATGCGAAAGCTCGCTGCACCGATTTACTAAACATTGGAGAGGTAATAATGATTTACCT
>JBAUTA010001455.1:0-2549 GCA_049581985.1 Kovacikia sp. | reverse complement strand
TGACGAAAAATGTGGGTTGGACGGAACGTTCCCGATCGGGTCAACAATCCCTGCGAAGGGCTGAATAGTAACGCCAGAACAAATAGCCCGAAGCTGATCAAAACAATGCAAGGGCCAGAGGGAACATTCAGGTAATAGCTACTGTACATACCTGCAATGCTGGAAATCACACCCAAAACGGCACCCAATCCCATCATTTGATGGAGTTCTTTGACCAGTAGGTAGGCAGTGGTTGCCGGACCGACCAAGAGGGCAACCACCAGGACGACTCCTACCGTTTGCATGCTGGCAATAATCGTCAACGTCACAGCTACCATCAAGCCAAGATAGAGCCAGTCAACGGGTAAGCCGATCGCCTGTGCCCCCAGGCGGTCAAACGTATAGAACAGCAATTCTTTGTAAAGCAGTTTGACCAGCAGCAGCACAACCAGTGTAATTGCCGCCGTGCGCCCCACATCAATCAAACTAACTGCCAGAATGTCGCCAAATAAAAAGCCATCCAAATCCAGTTTGTTTCGCAACAGCGTAATCAACAGGACGCCCAGCGCAAAGAAGCTGGAGAACACCAGGGCCATTGCGGCATCAACCTTAATCCGGCTTTGGGACCGGATCCAGGCAATCAGAAAAGCGCTGAGAATGCCGGAGACAAATGCCCCAATCAGGATATTGATGCGCAGGAAAAAAGCGATCGCCAGCCCTGGCAGAACCGCATGGGCCATCACATCCCCCAACAGGGCCATGCGCTGCACAATTAAGTAAGTTCCCACCACTGGGCACAGAATCCCTACCAGAACACCCACGGATAGGGCATTTCGCATAAATTCAAAACCGAGAGGTTCAAGTAGCCAGGTGAGCATAGGAATGGGGGGAAGGGAGGGGAATATTCATTTATAGGACTACTTAAGTAGGTAGCTCTAATTAATTGTAAGAAGGGGGAGTGGGGGCTGCGCCCCCAGGCAGGGGGTTCCACCCCCTCCACCCCCAAACTCATCTTTTATTTAATTGCGCCCAGCTACTTAGCAGAAAAAGGAACTTTCCACAGGCTCCTGGACAGGACGGGAATATAGGGGGACACCATAGGCTTGTTGGATGTTTTCGGGAGTCAGAACAGTAGAGGGAGAGCCGTCTGCAACTAGTCGTTGGTTTAGCAGCAGTAGTCGATCGTAGCGATTGAGCGTTGCTCCCCATTCGTGGCAACTAATTAACAGAATTTTGCCTTGGGACCTCAAATCAGCGTAGATTTCAAAAATTAATGCCTCTGTTTTTTTGTCTACGGCTGCCAGGGGTTCGTCGAACAAAAACAGGTCAGCTTGTTGGGCCAGTGCCCGCGCCAGAAACACCCGCTGCTGCTGGCCGCCGGAAAGTGCGCCGATCGGGCGATCGCGCAGTTCAAGCATACCGACCCGCTGCAAGGCTTCTTTGGCAATTTCCTGGGACTGACGGCTGGGAGAATGGAACCACCCGGTGTGCACGGTGCGGGCCATCATCACAACGTTCCAAACGGTGATTGGGTAGTCCCAGTCGATTTGCGATCGCTGGGGCACGTAGGCGACCTGTTGCCGCTGCTGCTTGAGGGAGACACCCTGGTACAATACCCTACCTGTCTGCACAGGAATCAGATTCAGTAGGGCCTTGATCAGCGTACTTTTGCCTGCCCCATTGGGACCGATTAACCCTACCAGAGTTCCGGCTGACAGCTTAAAGCCTATATCCTCTATGGCTTGTAAGCCCCGGTAGTTGACAGATAGGTGCTGAACCTCTAACATTTCGGCTTATATCAGAATGAGAATCATTTTCAAAACCCTTGTTAACCACGATACTGGAAGTTTTATGTTGTGTAAACCTTTGCCTACCAAACTCCGAACGTTTAAGGTTCGCCAAATTCGGAGATTGGCTGCATTATCGCTGTTCCTGGGAATCGCGGGTTGTTTAAATCCTTCAACGCCATCTGCCAATCCAGGGGCGCAGGCAACGGATCGGGCCACCCCAGCGGGCAGCCCGATCGTCGGAGAACGCCCCCTTGTCGTTGCCACTAACACCGTGGTTTGTGATTTGACCCGCCAAATTGCAGCAGATACGGTTAACCTCAATTGTCTGGTTGCTCCTGGTCAAGATCCCCATGGGTATGCGCCAAAACCTGATGACCGGAAAGCGATCGAACAGGCGAAGCTAATTCTCTACGGTGGTTATGATTTTGAACCTGAGCTGATTAAATTAATCGAATCCACCTCCAATCCTGCGTCTAAAGTTGCAGTGGATGAACTCGCTGTCCCTAATCCCCAGCAGTTTGAAGAGGATGGCAAGCGGGAGAACGACCCCCATGTATTCCATAATGCCCAGAATGGGGCCTTGATGGCAGCAGTCATCAGCAAAAGCCTGACCCAACTAGAGCCCAAACAGGCCGCCTTGTATGAGGCAAATACAAAAAAGCTCATGGGTGAGTTGACCCAGCTTCATGGCTGGATTAAATCTGAGATTGGCACAATCCCCCCTGCCCAACGCAAACTGGTCACGACTCACGAGGCTTTTGGCTATTACTCCAAAGCCTA
>JBAUTA010001454.1:0-4362 GCA_049581985.1 Kovacikia sp. | reverse complement strand
CCTATTCAAGCATTACACTGTGCATCTTAAAGGGTACGATTTACCTACCGTTGCCCATGCCTGTTCTTTCTCAGATCTCGATACCTTCCTGCATATCAAGAGTAAAACTTGAAGGATGCGAAATTCTGGCTTGGGTCGTCCTACTTGATTGAGTCGTTCTATTTATTGAGTCGTCCTGCTGGGGAAGAGATAGAGAATCTGGAGGCAATGATGGGTGGGGTAGCCTTTATATCCCTTCATATTCTTACTCCCTACCTCCCTCTTTTCCGCTGAACTGTAAAGATTTACAAACTGCGCTCTTGGCTAGGCGTCCCCCAATGTGAGATGGTACCTCTCAGGTGATAGGCTCTAATAAACGCTATCAGTGGATTCCGTGCAAACAGGACGGGAGGAATAGATTCATGAAAAGTTTTTTTCGCCTGTTAACAATTCTGAGTATGTTAATAGGCTGTCTTGGTTGGTTAGGAGTGTCTCAGGATGCTTTGGCTGCAAGCTTTTCGCAGACTCATCTAGCTTTGAGTGCAACGACGTTTACCCCTAGCTTGCTGGCGGCTGAGGGTGTTCGTGATGTTGTAGGAGCGAAGTTAGCCAGTGAGTATGGGAAAAAGGTTGATTTGAATAACACGAATGTTCGGGGTTTCCGGCAGTTTCCAGGGTTGTACCCAAATCTGGCAGGGCTAATTGTTAAAAATGCGCCTTACCAGAAGGTTGAGGATGTCCTCAAAATTCCAGGGATAACCGAGCGACAAAAGGAAATCCTGCAAAGCAACCTGGGCAACTTTACAGTTACTGAGGTAGAAGAAGCTCTGGTCGAAGGGGCTGATCGGATTAATAACGGTATTTATCGTTAAATAATCTGCTCTCCCTGATATTGAATGTAATTGCTCTGTGCCCATTTTTATGGTCAGAGAGCAATTTTTATTATTTACTCAAAGCAAGTCGCTCCCATTGGCATCTTCTGTTCAACTCTCTGCTTCCCAACTACGACGTCAATTTGATGTTCTGGTCGTAGGTGCTGGGGCGGCTGGGCTTTACACATCTCTGTGTCTCCCCAGCCACCTACAGGTTGGTTTGATTACTAAAGATAGTCTTTCTCTGTCAGCCAGCGATTGGGCTCAGGGTGGAATTGCGGCTGTCACAGATCCAGGAGACTCTCCGGTTCTGCATCAGGAAGATACCCTGAGGGCAGGGGCAGGGTTGTGTGACTATCCGGCTGTCAAGTTTTTGGTAGAGCAAGCACCTGCGTGCATTCGTAACCTGATCGAAATGGGAGTTGCCTTCGATCGCCACCATGGAGAACTTGCCCTCACCCTGGAAGCTGCCCATTCCCGGCGTCGGGTTCTCCATGCCGCAGATACCACCGGACGGGCAGTCGTGAATACCCTGATTAGTCAGGTATTGAACCGCAAAAATATTCAAGTCATTTCGCAAGCATTGACCCTTGACCTCTGGCTAGATTCGGAACAGCAGTCTTGCCAGGGGATTAGCCTGCTGTATCAGGGACAAATTCTATGGATCAGGGCAAAAATAGTTGTGCTGGCAACCGGAGGCGGAGGCCAGGTATTTGCCCAGACCACTAATCCACCGCTAAGCACAGGCGATGGGGTTGCGATCGCCCATCGGGCAGGGGCCATCCTGCGGGATCTAGAGTTTGTCCAATTTCACCCCACGGCATTAACCAAGCCCGGTGCGCCCCGCTTTTTAATCAGCGAAACGGTTCGGGGGGAAGGGGCTCATTTGGTCGATGATCATGGTAGACGCTTCACCTTTGATTATCATCCGGATGGGGAACTGGCTCCCAGAGACGTGGTGAGTCGGGCTATTTTCAGCTATTTGCAAAAGACAAAAGAAGATCCTGCCTCTGCCTATGTTTGGCTAGATTTGCGCCCCATTCCCGCCAAAACCATTCAGCATCGCTTTCCCAACATCATTCAGGTTTGCCAGCAGTGGGGCATCGATGTTTTGCATGAACCGATTCCCGTTGCCCCCGCAGCCCACTACTGGATGGGCGGGATCGTTACCGATCTGCTAAACCGAACTTCCATTCCTGGCCTCTATGCGGTTGGCGAAACCGCCAGCACAGGCGTCCACGGAGCAAACCGTCTAGCCAGCAACTCGCTCCTGGAATGCATTGTCTTTGGGGCACAGTTTGCTAATTTAGAAAGGCAGGAGCCAGGTGGTGGGAGCCAGGCGGCGGTAGACGGAACAATTCAGCTCTCTAAGATCCCCAATCCAGCATCGGAAAACATTGCTTCACCTCTTGACCCCGCTATTTTTTCATCGCCGCCCTCTTTAGAGGTTGAGCAAATCGAAATCCTGCGCCAAGAGCTGCCCCGCCTGGTCTGGCAGAGTGCCGGAATTTGTCGGGAAGAAGCGGTGATGGAGCGTGCGATCGACCAGATTCAGCATTGGCAACAAACGTTTGCTAACCTATCCCTCAGTCAAATTTTGCTGAACATTGAATCAGGGCAAGCCCTCAGCTTCAGCTTCTCTGGTCAAGATCAACAACTCCGAATTTGGGCAGAAACCCGTAATCTCCTACAGGTAGGATTCCTCATCCTTAAAAGTGCCTACTTCCGAACTGAAAGTCGGGGTGGACATTATCGCCTAGATTATCCAGAACCGGATCCGGCTTGGCAAGTCCATACCCTGATTCAATCAGATCATTGGTGGAAATCAGAGGTGCAAATAGATGCAGGATAGGGAACGGAGACGCTCAGGAAGAGAGAGTAGCCCTATCGGAAAAGGATGGCTCAGATCTTGCACCTTTCTTACAACCCCTTCATAGTCCCGCCCTGGAATGAATTCCGGGCTAATCGCAAAAGTCCTCTAAACAGGACTAAAAGAGAGTTTGAGTCCATTTTAATGGACTTGGGCTAGGAGCCAGGAACTTGAGTTTTTGGCAGGTGTAGCAACAGGTAAAAGAGCTCAGATGAAGTCATTAGCCGTCATCGTGCTTTTTCCAGCACTGCCTGAGAGATGTGTTAGCCATCTCCCACGGTCTAAAATTCTGGTTCATCTGTTAGGGTTTCGATTAACAAATCCATCTGCTGCTGGCGTTGACCTAGAAACGTTTCACACTGTTGTAAGTACTCAACAGCCGTAGCAAATTGGTCAAACACTTCGGCAAGTTCCAGTTCACCCGCTTCAATCCGCGTTGTAATTTCCTCAATCTTTTTCACGGTCGCCTCATAATTCCAATCTTGAGCAAAGGACTCAGGGGATGAATTGAGATTAGAAATTTCAACGTTGTTTTGCAGGGAGGCTTCGGTAAAGCCAGTGGGATCACTCACGGAATCCAGTGATAGGTTGACTCAATGCGGTTAATTCAATCCGGTTAGTGCAATCCGGTTTGCGCAATATTACAGTTATAGTCAAACAGATGAAGATTTGTTCAGAATTTCAGTAATTTTAACGTTGAGTTCCCCCTGTCCTACCTGAATTTTCAAGCGCTCTCCCAATGCAAGGTTATGGGTTGTCCGGACGATCGCCCCATTCTCTTGCCTGACAATGGCATAGCCTCGTTTCAATACTGCTCTGGGATCCAGCGTAGTTAGCTTTTGCTGCAATAGTTGGCAATGCTGACTGGCCTGCTGAATTTGTAAGGCGCTCCCCTGGATTAATCGCTGACGCATCCAAGTTAACCTTTGAGCTTCCTGCTGGAGGCTACGATTGAGCTGAAGCTTGCGTAATTGGCTACCCAAGAATTGCACACGATCGTGGGCTGCTTCCAGGTAATAGTGCATTGTTTCTTGGAGGGCAAAAA
This sequence comes from Kovacikia sp., assembly GCA_049581985.1. Lineage (GTDB taxonomy): Bacteria > Cyanobacteriota > Cyanobacteriia > Leptolyngbyales > Leptolyngbyaceae > Kovacikia. Next base: position 596 of record JBAUTA010001454.1, on the reverse strand, counting down.
CGCGCCCTTGATGCTCAGCATGGAGCGCAGATAATAGAGGAACGGCTTGCTCGGCAGCGGCAGTCGGTGTGTGGGCACAAACATCAGCCGTTAAATCGGCCAGGGTCTCATCTCGTTGGTGTCCAATTCCAGCAATTACAGGGATAGGGCAGTTAGAGATCGCCCGCACCACCCGCTCGTCGTTAAAGCAGGCCATATCTTCGATCGAACCGCCTCCACGTGATAGAATTAGTACGTTCGATCTACCATCTCTTTCTACCCGCTGAATCGCGTCCACGATCGATGCAGCAGCTTGTTCCCCTTGAACTAATGCCGGAGAAAACAGCACATGCAATCCTGGATACCGCCGCCGCAGAGTTCGTTGAATATCACCCCAGGCTGCGGCTTGAGGCGATGTTACAACTGCAACCGTCCTGGGATGAACTGGTAGTGGGCGTTTTCGGCTCAGGTCGAATAAGCCCTCCGCTTCCAAACGAAGGCGCAATTGTCGGTAACGTAGCGCCCGCAGCCCTTCTCCCGCTGGCAATGCCTGCAAAACAATCAATTGATACTGACCCCGCTGGGGATGGACGTGAATTCGTCCCAAAATGATCAGT
>JBAUTA010001453.1:0-2082 GCA_049581985.1 Kovacikia sp. | reverse complement strand
ATTAATTAGAGCTACCTACTTAGAGGTCCTAGAACGACAGCAAAGACAGCCTTTTTCCCGAATGCGGCAACCACATTCGGGATTGGACGTTAAACAGGCTGACTGATGGAGCTTATTTCAGCGCCATTGGCCTAAAGATAATCCTGAAAACGTTAGTAGACAGATGGCTTTATAATTTTTTCTATCAGGAAGAAACAGAGAGCCGTATTCATATAAACGCTCCGCACAGGCGTCTAAGTATTTCCAATTTCCCTGCCCGCCTTTAGAGGGATTAGATAACTCTGCACACAGCCAAATGCGCGATCGCCCATCCCTGGGGAACAATCAGAATAGAGCGTTCATTCAGGATGATTCCCTTGGTGACCTTTCCTTTTTCCCAGAATTTAAACTCCGCTGGGCAGCAAGCATTTCCCCACTTCATGCTGCAAGAGATTTACCAACAGCCAGAAGCGTTGCAAACCTGTCTGGCTGCTTACCTGTCCCCCTCTTCCCCCCTGCTCCGTCTCCCCAAATTCATCGATCTCCATCAGATCCATATTTTGGGCAGTGGCACCAGTCGCCATGCGGGTCTGGTCGCCCAATACTGGCTAGAACAGGTGGTCGGCATTCCGACGCGGGTGCGATCGGCTTCCGAGTTTTTGTCCGCTCCACTGCCGCTGACCACCTCCACTCTGACCCTGGCCATTACCCAATCCGGCGAAACCGCCGATACCCTGGCCGCTGCAAAACAGCAAAAGGCTGACTATTCCCGTCTTGCCAATCCAGGACAGGGGTACCTACTGGGCATCACGAACCACCCGGATAGTTCTCTCGCAGGCATTGTAGATCATCTGCTGCCGACCCTGGCCGGGACTGAGGTTGGGGTTGCCGCCACCAAAACCTTTACAACTCAACTGGCAGTTCTGGCCTGTCTGTCATTTCATCTGGCATCCCAGCTTCAGACCCTCCCACCCGAACCATTGGGTCAATTGCTGGCTAACCTACAAGGCTTACCAGCCCAGATTTCAGCCGTCCTTACCCAGCACGAAGATGCCATTCAAGCGATCACCAGGACGTTGACCCGCACCCCCAACTGCATTGTCCTGGGGCAAGGCATTAATCGGGCGATCGCCCTGGAAGGTGCCCTGAAGCTAAAGGAAACCACCTACATCCATGCCGAAGGCTATGCCGCAGGCGAATTTTTGCATGGCCCGATCGCCCTCCTGGACCCTGGCATCCCGGTAATTGCGATCGTCCCCTGCGACCACACCTACAGTCAGGTCATCGCCGCCGTCCGCAAAGTGAAATCCCACCAGGTTCCCGTCATTGGCATCACTACCGCACCCCCTGAAACCGAGGAGGTCCAATCATCCGATCACCTACTTTTTGATCACCTGATTACCCTGCCCCTGGTGGATCGTCTCCTATCTCCATTTCTAACCGTGGTTCCGCTTCAGCTGTTGGCCTATCACATTGCGGTTCAGAAAGGTTTGAATGTAGATCGCCCTCGAAATATTACAAAAACGCTGATAGAATAATCTGCCCTACCAGTCACAGCACATTTAAAAATCATCGCCAATGGCGCTACAGCTCAGGTCATTTTTCTTTGTCAAAATTTCCTGACGACAGCTATATTCCTCAGATGAGTATGCCGAGAATCCTTTTAGCCATTGCGATGTTTATGGCGATGACTATCGCCATAAACATCGCCAGTTTGATTAGGACAGAGGATTGAAGGGGGAGTGGGGGCAATGCCCCCAGCCAGGGGTGAAACCCCTGCACCCCGTCCTAACCAATCGGGCTACGGCTATATCTATTCAAACAGCGCCTTTTAGAAAACCTCCCTAGAGAGAAGAGAGAGAAGTTGGACAGACGATCAATCTACCGGGCAGGTTCGTTAAACCTACTTATTTTTGAATTTACTCAATTACCATTTCAAAAAATTACAAAAAATGCAACAGATTATAAAGTCCAGGCGATCAATTCCATAACCCGCACAGATAGAGCTTTCCTGCCACAGATCAAAAAATCAGAATGTTTCGAAAATTTTAGAATTGGGCAGAAAAAATAGCCCCAGAGTAAGTATTTTAGGCTTCCTGGAGC
>JBAUTA010001452.1:0-1744 GCA_049581985.1 Kovacikia sp. | reverse complement strand
GAACTGGATTTCTTGCAACGGGCAGATGATGCTTCGATTCACCTGCTAAAGATTATTGACGATTTACTTAACATTTCCAAGATTGAAGCTGGCAAGGTAGAACTTAGCCTGCAACCCATTTCGATTCAGGAACTTTGTGAGCAATGTCTCAGAATGGTTCAGGCAAGTGCAGAGAAAAGACATTTGTCCCTATCCATGGAGGTCGATCCGCGGCTCAATCAGGTTACCTTAGACGAGCGGCGGGTTCGCCAAATGGTCATCAATCTCCTGTCCAATGCTGTGAAGTTTACCCCAGAAGGCGGCCAGGTGAAGCTGAAAGGTTGGCTAGGATACGGTTACGATCTGGAACAGGATGTCCGACCAGATCATAGCCCCATCAACGAAAGCACGCCTTACCTCTGCCTGGAGGTAGCTGACTCTGGGATTGGAATTCCGCAGGAACGGTGGCACCTGCTATTTCGCCCATTTCAACAAGTAGATTCTTCCCTAACTCGTAAACACGAGGGCACAGGGCTTGGCTTAGCCCTTACCAAACGGCTTGCTGAGCTGCATGGTGGGACTCTATCCTTCCAATCGACTCCTGATAAGGGCAGTATTTTTCGAATCTGGCTACCGTCCAGGGAAGCCCATGCTACAAACGGTCCAGTGGCAGCCGATGAATCCTCCGATAGCGACGGTCGCAATGGCAGTATGGCACCCCCTACCCAATCACAGGACACTCCAGATCATTCCATTTCTTCCATCGGATAGGCTAGGGGGCAAATCATCAATTTTGCACCCTGGGCGGGCGAAGCCCTCTACCCTCCTCCCAAACTTTCCTCTTGGTTTGCTGGCTGAACCACCCTGAAAGCTTCCTGGGCGGCTTCCTGCTCTGCTGCCTTGATGGAACGCCCCTTCCCCTGGCCCAACTGTTTACCCTGCAACCAAACCTCTGCGACGAAATACGCGCAGTCCCCTTGTTCCTGTTTCTCCTGGCTCACCCGATATTCCGGTAGGGTTTTGTAACGAGCCTGACTCCACTCTTGCAATGCCGCTTTGTAGTTTTGTCTGGCAGGATCTTGTTGAACTTCTACAACCAATTGCCGCAGATGAATATCTAACCAGGGACGAATTAGCTTTAAAGTGTGGGTGCTCAGGTAAAGTGCCGCCAAAACTGCCTCAAAAGACTCTGCAAGACGAGATTCTTGCCCTAGTTTGTCTTTCAGAGCGCTGTCGGAAAGCAGTAAGTATCGCTCCAGGTTATAGCTGGCAGCAATCCGGGCCAGGGTGCGATCGCTCACTAGTACGGATCTAATCGCTGCAAACTCTCCCACTGATAAGCCAGGACAGGTTTCTAACAAAAACTCAGAAGAGGCTAACCGCACCACCGCATCCCCAACGAACTCTAACTGTTCGTAATTGGCAGTAGTAGAAAAAGTCGGATGGGTCAGCGCCAGATCCAGCAAATGCCATTGAACTGCTGCCTGTCCAGGCAATCCAAGCTTTTGCACTAAATTCTGAAGCTGTTTCTGGCGATGGGGATACTGAAGAGCCATTTCTGTCAGTCTACCAGTTCTGATACCAATTTCAAGCCAGGGTCGCCGATGGGGGGGCAGGGGGCTTCGCTGGTTCCATCTGTCGTGGCTGTTCTTTAGATTGGGATAGGGAGGCAGGGAGTAATAAAGGTAGGAAGGAGGGTCAAAATTAGGATACAAGCACTAAATTTTGCCCCATAGGGATTTGGGGGCTTCCCCCCAAGAAGGAG
>JBAUTA010001451.1:0-6075 GCA_049581985.1 Kovacikia sp. | reverse complement strand
GGGTGAATATCCCCAATCCAGTGATTTGCTGCGGGACGAATTGCAAAGTTTAATTGAAAAGTTGAATCAGCGATCGCGCTTACCCCTCGTATTAAAAGAATCCCATCGGCTCACCGATGGTCCCGTTCGTCTCAATAGCAGCCTGTTGCGGACCATTCGCCAAAGTCTGCTGTTCATTGCCGATACCACTGCGATCGCCCAAATCGAGGACACTCCCACCCAACTGATCCCCAGTCCCAAGGTCTGTGTTGAGGTGGGTTATGCCCTGCAATGCAAGCGGGTTGAACAAATCCTTCTGAGCCAGATGGAGCGTCCTGATATGCCTGGACACTTCCCTTTTGATCTGCCCAGCCAGAATCGCTTCACATTCAAAGACAAAAACCAACTCCACAAGACTCTGCCTTCCCTGGTCCAATCCCAACTGCAACGATTTAATTTATTTTGATCAAGGCGATTAGCAGCTAGCCTGGTAGGTGATGCGAATCAAACGATACTTTTAAGCAATTCTGGGGAAAAGTGAGTGTATTCAGCGTGACTGCTAGATAATTGTGAAGGTTATAAGAGCAAGAGTAACCGCAATATGACAGGAAACATCAACCCAACTCCAACCAGTGGCGCACCCGCCGGAGAGCAAAGAAGAAGCAAGTATGCGCGCACTCCGACTGAATATGCCGTGCATATTCTGATCCAGGGAGGGCACCGGGAAGAAGTCCGGTTTGCTTCAATTCAGGAATTTCAAAAGTGGTATAGCAGTGAACTGGTGCCCAAAGCATCCTCGACGGACTTCATTACGGTTCCTATCAAAAACATTCAGGGAGAATACATGGTTTTGCGTCCATCCTGTGTGATGGGCATTCGTGTAGAGCCAGTGTTTAGTTCCAGCGTGGAACGGTTTTGAGTCGATCAGCAGGGGGCTACAGGCGATCGGCAGGGGAAGCTTTGAATTTGTATCTGTGATGGTAATCCGTAAACTTGTTCCCTGTTTAGTTGGGTTGACGGTATTGACTGTTCAGCCACTGCCTGGAATTGCCCAGAGTCAGCCAGGTCAGCCTTCTGGGCAAGCAAAACCGTCGAAGTTGCAACCCGCAATCGCTCCAGTTTCGCAACTGGAGTTTCCGGGTGTAGACGGGCAGCTTTGGGATAGTTCTGGACAGAGGGGTGATCGAAAAGCGCTTCTGGTGGCGATTGACCGCAGCCTCCGCTATCTCCAAACCAGGCAAGCAATCGAAGCGTACCGCAAGTATATTGTTCCTGGAGTGACCCACAATCGCGTCTGGCGAAGTTTGCAACGCTTTCGCCAACTGCTGCTGGTAGCACGATCGCCTGTGGCCCTCCAGTCTGCGGTGGAGCGGGAGTTTGTCTTTTACCAATCCGCAGGCCAGGATGGTCAGGGAACCGTTGCCTTCACGGGATATTTTGAACCTATTCATGCTGCCAGTCGGGTTCCTAGCCGGGACTTCCCCTATCCGATTTACCGATTGCCCGCTAGTTTTGGCGGTTGGAAAACCCCCCATCCGACCCGCCTGCAATTGGAGGGAGAAGATGGGCTGCGGTTCGCTCAAGGGCCGTTACGCGGGTCGGAATTGGCGTGGTTGTCCGATCGTCTGGAGGCATACCTGATCCAGGTGCAGGGGTCTGCTCGGTTGCAACTGACGGATGGCAGCACCATGAGCATTGGTTATGCTGGGCACACAAACTATCCCTACACCAGCATTGGCAAGGAACTGGTTAAGGCTGGCAAGATCAGGCAGGAAGACCTGACGCTGCCTGCCTTGATGCAATATTTTGCTAAAAATCCAGCGGATCTGAGTGTGTACCTGCCCCGCAATCAGCGATTTGTGTTTTTTGCAGAGACCGGTGGCGGAGCCGCAACGGGGAGTCTGGGAGTCCCGGTTACGCCGGAACGATCGATCGCCACTGATAAATCCGTCTTTCCACCGGGTGCTCTGGCGCTGATCCAAACCCAAATTCCCTATACCAATCCAACGGGACAGCTAGAATCACGGTTAGTCACCCGCTATGTTCTGGATCAGGATACGGGGGGAGCGATCAGGGGAGCCGGACGGGTTGATATTTTTATGGGAACCGGAAAGCAAGCGGGCGATCGGGCCGGGTTGATCAACTCGCCAGGCAGACTCTATTACTTACTATTAAAGTAATTCTCTTGCTATTAAAGTAATTCTACCGACCCAATAGTTTATCTCGCAGATTCTTGATGCGATCGCGCACCTTCGCCGCTTCTTCAAATTCCAACTTCTTAGCTGCCTCCTTCATCTGGGCCTCTAACTGGCTGATCAACTCTGGAATATCTTCCAGGGGCATGTCTTCCGATTGTTCGTAGGCCTGCTCTAGCTCCTGAGCATTGAGGCGACGGGAGACTTCCAGGAAGGCGAGAATCGAATTTTTCGATTTAGTAGCAATGGTTTTTGGAATAATCCCGTGTTTTTCGTTGTAATCCATCTGGATCACGCGGCGGCGATTGGTTTCGCTGATTGCTCGGTCCATGCTGTCCGTCAGGTTATCGGCATAGAGGATTGCCTGCCCCTGAACGTGCCGGGCGGCCCGTCCGATCGTCTGAATCAGCGATCGCTCTGCTCTCAAAAACCCTTCCTTATCCGCATCCAGAATTGCCACCAGCGAAACCTCAGGCAGGTCTAATCCTTCCCGCAACAAGTTCACCCCAATCAGCACATCAAAGACGCCCTCGCGCAAATCCTGCAAAATCTCGATGCGCTCGATCGAATTAATCTCCGAGTGCAGGTAGCGCACCCGTACTCCCCGTTCCTGGAAATACTCGGTCAAATCCTCCGCCATCCGCTTGGTTAAGGTTGTCACCAGAGTGCGTTCCTGCCGCAGCACCCGCTCCTGAATTTCGTGCAGCAGATCATCCACCTGCCCTGTGGTCGGACGCACAAAGATTTCCGGGTCCAGAATTCCGGTCGGACGGATGATTTGTTCTACTATCCGTTCTTCGGAAATTCCCATCTCCCAATCGCCCGGTGTCGCAGAAACAAAGATGCACTGATTGACCTTCTTCCAGAACTCATCTGCTTGCAAAGGACGGTTATCCGCTGCACTGGGCAACCGGAAGCCATGCTCGATTAGCACTTTTTTCCGCGCCTGGTCACCGTTGTACATGCCGCGCAGTTGGGGAATTGTGACATGAGACTCATCGATTACCAGCATCCAGTCCTTGGGAAAGTAGTCGATCAAACATTCCGGTGGTGCTCCTGCCTCCCGTCCGGCCAGGTGGCGGGAATAGTTTTCCACCCCATTGCAAAAGCCCACTTCGCGCAGGATTTCCAGGTCATAGCGAGTCCGCTGTTCCAGGCGTTGTGCTTCCAGCAGTTTGCCCTGGGTTTCAAATAGCTCCAACTGTTGCTTCAATTCCTCTTCGATCGCCTGGCAGGCAGCCTGCAAGCGCTCTTCTGGCGTGACAAAGTGGCGAGCGGGATAGATGTTTACCGCTTCCATACTTTGCAAGGTGCCACCCGTTACCGGATCGATGTAACGAATGGCATCAATCTCATCGCCAAAAAACTCCACCCGAATAATCCGATCCTCATAGGCCGGGCCTACTTCCAGCACATCCCCTTTAACCCGAAACCGTCCCCGGCCCAGATCCAGATCATTGCGCGTGTATTGCACCGAAACCAGATCCCGAATAATCTGCCGGGGGCTGATTTCCTCACCCACTCGCAGCGGAATCGAAGCCTTCAAATATTCCGCTGGAATCCCCAGACCATAGATGCAGCTAATCGAGGCAACGACAATCACATCTTGACGCTCAAATAGCGATCGCGTCGCCGAGTGCCTGAGCATATCAATTTCTTCGTTAATCGAGGCCGTTTTTTCAATATAGGTATCTGAAACAGGGATATAGGCCTCTGGCTGGTAGTAGTCGTAATAGCTAATGAAGTACTCGACGGCATTGTCGGGGAAGAACTCGCGAAACTCGTTGCACAACTGCGCTGCCAGGGTCTTGTTGTGCGCCAGAACCAGCGTTGGCTTGCCTACATTTTCGATTACACGGGCAATGGTGTGGGTTTTCCCGGTACCCGTTGCCCCCTTAAGTGTCTGATAGCGCTGGGCAGCATTGAGATTTTTGGTCAGTGCGGCGATCGCCTTCGGTTGGTCACCCGTTGGTTCAAACGGAGCTTGAATTTTGAATTTCGCCATATCGGTGAGGTAGGGAGATAGGAGGCAGATTCTCCTCTATCATGACGAATTTTATTGAAAATAGGCGATCGGCAAGGGGGGATCAATGGCCCAATTACAGGGGTAATTGACCCTGCGGCCAAATCTCCTTCGCAGGGTTGCAATCATGACCCTAGCCGGAAGCAGGGAGCGATCTCCCCCTGCTTCTCTCATCCTTGCAAAGGGATCGATCGAGGGGATTTTCATCTGGGACAATCGTCGTCATAATGAAGGCGATCGGCGAATGATTGCCTTTTCCATATATTTTCATAGGAGCCAGATTCATGCTGACGAACCGAGAAGGACAACAGGTTCCCCAGGTTACCTTCCGCACCCGCCAGAACGACCAATGGGTAGACCTTACCACCAATGACCTGTTTGCAGGCAAGACAGTCGTCGTCTTTTCCCTACCCGGAGCCTTTACGCCCACCTGTTCTTCAACCCATGTTCCTGGTTATAACGAAATGGCATCAGCCTTCAAGGAAAACGGGGTAGATGACATTATCTGCATGTCAGTCAACGATGCGTTTGTGATGAACGAATGGGCCAGGGAACAAAACTCTAAGAATCTGACCATGATTCCCGATGGCAATGGAGCGTTCACAGAAGGGATGGGGATGTTGGTAGACAAATCTGATCTGGGCTTTGGTAAACGTTCCTGGCGTTATTCCATGCTGGTCAAGGATGGTGTGGTGGAAAAAATGTTTATTGAACCGGATGAGCCAGGCGACCCTTTCAAAGTATCCGATGCCGAAACGATGCTGAACTACATCAACCCTGATGCAAAGAAACCCAAGTGCGTTTCTTTGTTTACCCGGCTTGGCTGTCCCTACTGTGCCCGCGCTAAGGCAATGTTGAAGGATCACGGGATTAATTTTGAAGAAGTCACCCTGGGGCAGGATGTAACGATGCATTCCGTGCGGGCGTTCAGTGGGCGCTTAACTGTCCCCCAGGTGTTTATCGATGGTAAGCACATTGGGGGGTCTGAGGAACTGGCAACCTATCTGGGAGCCGCATAAGTTAGGAATTGCGATCGCCCGAAATCCTGGGCGCAAGTGAAAAGCGAAATAATTTGTGAGGAAGGTTTCTCTTAGAAACCTTCCTCACAAACCAGATAAAATTCCCTATAAACAAGCCGTTGAGGACGGACTATAAGGAGGGAGTTTTTGTATATTCACCATCCTCCAATCCTCGTTTTATCTAACCTTATCTAAGCAGTCTTGTAACCCTGACATCATATTCAACACATTGGGGGTGGTCATTCCGAACTTGCACCCGTGCTATACCGCTTGCCCCCTGGTGTGACTCTGCATCGATCTCGTAGCGCTCCGTCCCGTTACGGAAGGTATTGTTTGCTGGAGTAGACTCTTTAACGCCAACCAATACTTCGTATGTATGAACCATTGAAGCGACCTCCACGTTAATGTAAAAACGATGGGAATAGTGCTTAGTATAGGGAGGCAAATAGGAGTCAAATGGCGAATAAATACAATTCTTTATTTGTCTCTTTAATCTGTTATTAACTGTTATTAACTGTTATTTAAGTCATGCCCCTATCGCGACCAGAGGGATATCGCTGGGTGCCATTCAACGGAAGATAATCTTGACTGGGAGGGAGCTGTGGCGATCGCTGAAGGTTTCAGTCGAATTGGAACATCCCATACCTGGAGACACTTTTCCACTCCCGTTTGCTGATCGCTTTGGGTAAAATCGCTGTTCCTGGGGCGGAATAGCAGGTGGGGTTAGGTCCAGAGAGCATACCTTTGATTGAAGGACATCTAAGTAGGTAGCTCTAATTAATTGTAAGAAGGGGGAGTGGGGGCTGCGCCCCCAGGCAGGGGGTTCCGCCCCCTCCACCCCCAAACTCAATCTTTTATT
>JBAUTA010001450.1:0-1900 GCA_049581985.1 Kovacikia sp. | reverse complement strand
GGGATGGGGAGGTGCCTTCAGCATAGTTGGCCAATTCACACTGCCGGGTACGGGTGATCTGGATAGGTCCATAGTTGCTGACCTGGAATCCAGGGTTTTTAGTCTCCCTTCTTTGTAGATCGGCTCCGAACTGCAAACGATCCCTTATATTTATGGTTATTTCTGACCGCTCACTGATAGCTATCGCCAGCTGGATCAGGACCTGGGATTCAAGGGGGAGTGGGGGCGTTGCCCCCAGCCAGGGGTTCCACCCCTGCACCCCGTCCTAACCCATAGGGCTACGGCTATAATTAACCCGGCAACAACAGCTCTAGCTTTAGAGTCAGCTAACGCACTGCCAGGAGGTTACCTTTAAACAAGCCCTTAGCTAACCACTAACGGTGGAATGCTTAATCTAATGGTGTTAATGAGGAGTTACGGGGAATATGTTGAGTTGGGATCAAAGTCCAAGTCTTGCCCTGATGCGACAGGAGCGGGCGTGGGTTGAGGTGAATCCGGCGGCGATCGCCCACAACGTGCGGCAGATCCGGAGCTTGCTGTCACCCCAAACGGATTTGATGGCAGTTGTCAAGGCAGACGCCTATGGACATGGGGCAACCAATGTGGCTCAGACGGCTTTGCAGGCAGGGGCAAGTTGGTTGGGTGTGGCCACGATTCCAGAGGGAATTGAACTACGAGAAGCGGGAATTGACGCCCCGATCCTGGTTTTGGGCGCACACCATATGCCAGAGCAGATCCAGGCGATCGCCCACTGGCAGTTACAGCCCACGCTCTGTACTCCCCGGCAAGCCCTGATTTTCTCAGAAACAATGGGACCGTTGGATGATCATTCTCCTTTACCCGTCCACTTAAAGCTAGACACGGGCATGTCACGGCTGGGCATGCTCTGGCAGGAAGCAGCTGAGTTTGCCCAGTTAGTGCAGAGGCTTCCCAATTTAAGGATTGCCAGCGTTTACTCTCACCTGGCAACGGCGGAAGATGCAGATCAGACGGTGGCTAAACAGCAACAGCAACGATTTGAAACAGCCATCGCCCAGATCAAAGCGTTAGGAATTATGCCTCCCCGACTCCATCTGGCAAACTCTGCGGGGACTCTGACCAGTCCAACGCTTCACTATGATCTGGTCAGGGATGGCCTGGCAATCTATGGACTCTACCCAGCTAAGCACCTGAGTCCAGTTGTAAACCTTAAGCCTGCCCTCCAGGTAAAAGCTAGGGTGACCCAGGTTAAAACGATCCAAGCCGGGGTAGGAGTCAGCTATGGTCATCGGTTTGTCTCCGATCGGGAAACCCGCATCGCCGTGGTGGGGATCGGTTATGCCGATGGCGTCCCACGCAATCTTTCCAATAAAATTAGCGTTCTGCTCAGGGGGCAACGGGTGCCGCAAATTGGTGCAGTCACCATGGATCAACTCATGATCGATGTGAGTGCCATCCCTGACCTGCAAGAAGGCGAAGTCGTCACCCTACTGGGGCAAGATGGCGACCAGTCGATCTCAGCCGACGATTGGGCAAGTATCCTTGGCACCATTTCCTGGGAAATTCTCTGCGACTTTAAGCACCGCTTACCCCGAATCACCGTTAGCCAGCTAACGACGGACTTACTTGAAGAAGTCCCTTTAGGAGCTACAAGTTTAGATTGAAGATTGGCTGTAAACTGCGCTAGAGTTTCCCCTGTTCGGCTCTGCCGACCTTATCCCAATTTAAAAAGCAACCACAGCAGATGGAAATGGGATGCAGGGGTAGAACCCCACCCCCCATCTGCTTTAAAATTAACGTCAGTTCGGGATAAGAAACGAGACAAGAAAAGGGCAAACCCGATAGGCTGAAAATGCTAAAATCTCATGCCTGGTTTGCCCTCATGCTTAGTCTAGAAGAACTCTTTTGCTCCGTCGATGAT
>JBAUTA010001449.1:0-2501 GCA_049581985.1 Kovacikia sp. | reverse complement strand
ATCATCGACGGAGCAAAAGAGTTCTTCTAGACTAAGCATGAGGGCAAACCAGGCATGAGATTTTAGCATTTTCAGCCTATCGGGTTTGCCCTTTTCTTGTCTCGTTTCTTATCCCGAACTGACGTTACCTACTTAGTCCGTCAGGATCGACTTGAGAGGTCACTCAAATCTACACCCACCCACCAGATGTTTCGAGGATTTTCAACCCGGCAAGACAGTCTTGACAGACCACTTCTAGACCAAAACTTTCGGTTTGGAGGAGGGTAGAGGGGGAAACCCCTTCTGGGGGCGAAGCCCCTACTCCCCCAGGGTACAAAATGGATGATTTGCAACCCTAGGGCTTGATGCGAGGGAACAAATAATTAATAGTCAAGGCACCAGACACCATCAGGGTACCAATAACCAATACCGCCAAGGGTAAGGAGAGCATAGGAATTACCTTCTATGGATTCCATAACTCTATAGATTCGGTTTGACAGCCTTGTGACTGCTTTATCTCAAAAGAGTGAAGGGAGGACGGAACATTCCTGAACTCCTTGCCCCTGCTTCTGGCTTACGCCAACGGCAGGGAAAACTGAAAGGTACTGCCCTGATCCAACTCACTCTCAACCTGGATTGTGCCGCCCTGAAGTTCTACCAGACGGCGGGAAATTGCCAGCCCGATGCCAGTGCCACCTGAAAGACGATCGCGCGACCGATCCGATCGCCAAAACCGCTCAAACACGTGAGGCAGATCTTCGGCTGTGATCCCCTTGCCCGTATCAATCACCGCGATCCAGATTTTATCTGCCTCACTCCAGGCACGAATAGTAATTGAACCTTCACGGGTATAGCGCAAAGCATTGCCTAGCAAATTAACTAACACCTGTTCTACCCGCTCAGGATCTACCAGTACTAGAGGGAGATCGGCAGGGCAGTCCAAATAAAGAGTCGGCCCTTCTTCTAGCAGTTGGTCAGAAAACTTTTGGACAAGGGCAGCCAGTAAGGGGCGAACATCCAACGTTTGAGCGCGGATGGGTAAATATCCGGCTTCCGCCTGCGAAAGCTCCTGCAAATCGTTGACTAAGCGGTGTAAGCGTCCAGTTTCTTTGGCAAGCCGCTGATAAATATCGATCGAGGGTTCGATCGTCCCGTCTGCCAAACCTTCCAGATAGCCTTCTAAGACAGTCAGAGGCGTTCGGAGTTCATGGGTCAGGTCGCTCACAAGCTCTCGCCGCCGCTGCTCCACCCCCTCCAGGTTCGCTGCCATGCGGTTGAAACTAATTGACAATCGATTCAACTCTGGAATGTCGCTGCCAGGTAAGCGTTCTTCTAAATGCCCTGACGCCACTTTCTGCGTCACTTCTTCGATGCGAATCAAGGGTTGCACGATGCGCCTTGACACAATGTAGCTTAACCATCCTGCGGCTGAACCGCCCACTGCCACCGACCAAAATGCGCCCCGGTTCCAGGCAAGCTCAACCCCCTCAACCAACTGTTCGCGAATAAAGTCGAGGTTAAATCCTTTGCTCTCTAAATGCTGGAGATGGAGCACGAACAGACGGGGGGTAAAGACCTTACTGACCGTCAACAGGGTGCTCAAGCCCACAATCATGACCGTAATATGGGAGAGGAAAAGACGCGATCGCAGTCCAGGTCGGCGCATAGGAAAAGATAAGGTTAGGAGTTAAAGGGGGTTGCCCTAGAGAGATTAGGAACAGACCTATTAGGAGTAGACAGGTTAGGAGTAGACAGGGGGATATCCCGACAAAAAATTCCCAATTTTGAACATGAACCAGCCCCACTTACCCCCTACTCAATGGGCTGTGTCTTCAAATTTGTAGCCAACACCAATGACTGTTTTGACAAAAGTAGGATTACCGGGGTCTGGCTCGATTTTTTTACGCAGGCGGGCAATGTGGGTGTCTACGACTCTCTCATCACCAAAGAAGTTGTTGCCCCAGAGCTTATCGATTAGCTGGGTGCGATTCCAGACGCGACCGGGGTAACTCATGAAGGTTGATAGCAGGTCAAATTCCAGGGTGGTTAGGTCCAGGGGTTCCAACTGGTCAGCATCGAGGCAACGCTGGGCAAGCCGCTGGTCCACATCGATCGCAAAATGCTGGGTGCGGTAGGTTTGGCTTTGCCCACCCTGGCGCAAAGAGCGGCGGAGCAGAGCCCGTACTCTTGCCACTAGTTCCTTTGGGCTAAAAGGTTTAAGCATGTAGTCGTCCGCCCCGGTGGACAAGCCAATGATGCGATCGATCTCTTCTCCCTTCGCGGTCAACATCAAAATATAGGGATCTTTGATACCGAGCTTCTGGCGAATGCGGGCGCAAACCTCCAAACCATCCAGACCGGGAATCATCAAGTCCAGGATGATCAAATCCGGCTTTTGCTCCTGAAATGCCTGGAGGGCAGCAAATCCATCTCGGCAAACCCGACAGCTAAATCCTTCCTTTTCCAGATAGAGCTGAATCAATTGGGCAATTTCGGCCTCATCTTCAACGATTAAGATTTCC
>JBAUTA010001448.1:0-3683 GCA_049581985.1 Kovacikia sp. | reverse complement strand
CTTCAGGCACTAGCTTAATTGCCCCCAGCCACTGATTACGATCGCTCATCTATGGCTGGTCTAAATTGCTTATGAACAGAGGGTGTTGTGAAAGCACTTTCCCTGACGGGAAAGTGCTTTCACAATCTAAATAGGCTCCTATAACAGGACTTATCCATTTCCATTGAATTTCGCAAGTTCTGGCTTGAGGACTTGCCGCAGTTGCTCTATTACCTGCTCCGAAACCTGCTCAGGCGTCTGCCCTGGCTGCCAGGTTACTCTTACATCCGCCTGAGCGTAGAGAGGCAGGCGTTGATTCAATAAGGTCCGCAATTTGGCAGTGGGATCGGCTCCTTGCAGCAAGGGGCGGGTGGTGTTTGACTGGAGGCGGATCTGCAATTGCTCGATCGGGACGTCCAACCAAACCACAATTCCGTGCCGTAAATAGCCCCAATTTTCCCGCTTCTGAACAATCCCGCCGCCAGTGGCGATCGCCCGTCGGGTATAGGCAGATACCTCAGCTAAAACTTGACTTTCCAGCCTTCGAAACTCCTCTTCCCCGGTATCCGCAAAGATCTGGCTAATCGACCTTCCCGTTACCCGCTCAATGACTCCATCCGTATCCACAAATTGGTAATCCAACCGGGTTGCCAGCAATTGCCCCACGGTCGTCTTTCCTGATCCCATCATCCCAATCAGGTAAAGATTTACGCCCTTCAACAAATGATCCATGAGCAACCCAGTTTGCAAAC
This sequence comes from Kovacikia sp., assembly GCA_049581985.1. GTDB lineage: Bacteria > Cyanobacteriota > Cyanobacteriia > Leptolyngbyales > Leptolyngbyaceae > Kovacikia. The sequence continues at coordinate 2,952 of JBAUTA010001448.1, read as the reverse complement.
AATTTAATTTACAGACAATTTAAGGTATCTCGCGTCTTGCGTCCGGTGGTTGGATTTTTTCCCCTGGCTGCCTTACACAGCAATAGTTGAGCATCCTGCCGGACTTCCACATTGGTAAAATCTGCCCCTTCGATCGTGGCTCCGTCAAATTTAGCATTGAAGGCGAATGCTCCCTCCAGGACGGCATTGGTCAAATTTGCCGACGAAAATCTAGCCGTATCTAGCGTTGCATTACTAAGATTGGCCCCTTCCAGATTGGCCGCCTCCAGATTGGCACCAAAAAAACTAACTCCACTTAAATTGCTATGACTGAAGTTACTGTTGCGGAGATTGGCTTTGGTAAAGCTGGAATCAGTCAAGTCACGGCCTGAAAAGTCTGCACCAACCAGAAATTCCTTATTGTAATCTTCAGCGACAGCAGATGGAGTCCCCGTGAACCAGATAGCTGAGGAAACTGCACAGAGCAGAAGCAAGCTGAGAAAGAAAGTAGTCTGCTGGCATCGCGATCGCAGAAAACTCGCCCATTGGTTGACTTTACTCCAGATGCAAAAACCATCCATTCGATCAAACTATTCCCAATTTTATTGATATGATTCGGCAATTTTAATGCCATCCTGATACTACCTGAATCCGATCTCCTTCTCCCCGATAAGACTCAAACTGAAATACAGGGAATCGAAGATAAAGGGTAAAAAGCTGGCAACAGGAGGTAGAAGGCAGGAACCAGAGCACTTTCATTTTAAAGTTTTTTCCATCAAACCCCTCTCCCCTCTCCCCTCCCCTCTCCCACCCATGCCCTCCAAAACAAAATCCCCAAGCCAAAAGCCCAAGCCCCTCGATCGCGGCACTTTGGGCGAGGAATTGGTGGCTCGCTGGCTACAAGCCCAGGGCTGGCTGATTTTAGCGCGCCGCTGGCATTGCCGCTGGGGGGAACTCGATCTGGTGATTGGGCAACCTGACCCCACATCTCCCCAAAATCCAACTTTGCTAGCGTTCGTCGAAGTAAAGACGCGCGGTCAGGGAAATTGGGATGGGGATGGAGCGCTGGCAATTACTCCCCAAAAACAAGCAAAGCTCTGGAAAACTGCCCAACTCTTTTTGTCGGGGAATCCCTCATTGGCAGAGTTGCCCTGCCGGTTTGATGTCGCCCTGGTAAATTGTCGGCGAGCTTTACCGCCAGCAAAACAGCCTCGCGCAAACCCCGCAGAGCAGGGTGCAACCTTGATTCAAGCGGGCTATCAACTGACGCTACTTGACTACATTCAATCTGCGTTTACGCTTTAAGCAGCTATTAGTCATTAGTCATCAGCCATCTAAAGTTCCTTGTCCTCCCGATCTCGCCCCTTCCCCGATTTCCCCACTTTCCCTATCTCTCATAGACACTGGGTTGTGGTTGAGAGAAGAAGAACGCAACAGCCTGATCCGCTGGTTGCAGCCTGAATACCAAGCTCCCAATTCTCCAGACTACTGGAGTAATCCCATGAAATTTGTCGTTTGTATTCAGAACCAGGACTATCAAGCCTCCTTAGAAGTCAGAAAGCTTTATCAGATCATTGAGGACACCCAGGCTGACCCGCACAACATGATTCGCATTGTGGATGAATCCGGCGAAGACTATCTGTATCCAACCAGTTACTTCGCCGACATCGAAGTTCCTGAAAACCTACAGCAGATACTTATTACTATAGCGGTTCTCACTGAGGTGAGGTACAGGGTATGGGGTGGAACCCCCACGCAGGGGGCAGCGCAAAATTTAGTGTTTGCAACCCTAGTGCGCCCTCGATGCCCCCAGATAAAGCTCGCCAACTTTGGGATCATTCAGCAGGTCCATGCCCCGGCCTTCGAACCGATCGCGCCCCGCTTCCAGCACATAGCCGCGATCGGACATTTCGAGTGCTTTACGGGCATTTTGTTCCACCAGGACGATCGCTGTTCCCCCCCGGTTAATTTCCTTAATTTGCTCAAACACACTGTTTACCAGGATGGGAGACAATGCCGCTGAAGGTTCATCCAATAGCAGTAGGCTGGGGTTCAACATCAGGGCTTTACCCATTGCCAGCATTTGGCGTTCTCCACCGGACAGCGTGCCTGCCCGCTGCTTGCGCCGGTTTGCCAGCTTCGGAAAGCGCCCAAAGATTTCTTCCTTTAAGGGTTGCAGAGCCTCATTTCGGCGAACAAATGCACCCATTTCCAGGTTTTCCTCCACGGTCAGCGATCGGAAAATATTGGCAATCTGTGGCACGTAGCACATGCCCCGCTCCACAATCTGGTCAGACTTCAACCCTGCAATATTATTTCCTTTAAAGGAAATTGTTCCTTTATGCGGAGTCAGCAACCCAAAGATCGTTTTTGCCAGGGTAGACTTTCCAGCTCCATTAGGACCAATGACCGCCACCAACTCACCCGGATAGATCTTAAAGTTGACACTCTGCAAAATATCCAGGTCTTTAACATACCCGGCATAAACATCTTGAACTTGCAACAGGGGATCTGTTTTGCTCATAGAAGATTGGGGGAGATGGAGAGAAGGGGAGGGGGAAAGGGAGAGAGGGAGGAGGAGGGGAAAGGGAGGGGGCAGGGAAGGGGGCTTTTTATTTTTGTATCCCTTGCCGCCTCCCACCTTCCCACAATCATTACTGCGGTGTTTTTTGCAGATCGGAGCGTTCTTCTGGCAAAATTGCTCCTTCTACGGGACAGACCTGAAGGCAAATCCCACAGTCGATACAAGTGGAAAAATCAATCCAGTACCAATCTGTTCCTTTACTATTTTTACCAGGACCGGGGTGGATGCAGGCAACAGGGCAGGCGTCTACACAATCAGCGACGCCTTCACAGGTATTGGTAACAATCGTATGTGACACAGTATTTACTCTCAGATGTCAGGTGCTAGATTTCAAGTGCTAAATCTCAGGCGCTAGTAGACCAAAACGAAAGTTTTGGAGGGGGAGTGGG
>JBAUTA010001447.1:0-4519 GCA_049581985.1 Kovacikia sp. | reverse complement strand
GCTCCAGGACGGTCTTGGGCATTAACTGATCCTTAAACCAGAGGATTTTAGCCGGGGCATCGCTGACATTGACCCCTGCTTTTTCCAAATTTAGTCGCTCTGAAATCGCCAGAATCAGGTCATTTCGGCCCGCCTGACGCACCTGAGAAAATTTCTTCCGTAGATATTCTGGACGCCAGTAACCGACAATTTCCAGCAGAAAGGTGCGCCCATCAGGATGAACTAGACGAAAGTCAGGAATCATGACGCTACCGGGAATGGGAATTAGATCAACTTCCCGCTCCAGTTGCCAGTCTGTTTTAGCCTTCGCCCAACGTTCCACAAAGCTTGATTCCAGCATACTATCGTAGGTTTTGCCGGGAGGATAATGGGTCACCAATCCACAATTAGAGTCGAGGGCAAAGCGACCCGATCGGGTTTTGCCCGAGTAAGTATCTCGCAGTTGGAGCGTCGCGGTCAGGCTCCACTTTGTGACATGCAACAGGGCAGGCAGTAGCATAGCCAGCTTCAAGCCATAGCGGGTATTGGGTTTGAATAAACTGGTGGGACCGTCGATCGTCAGCGTGAACCCATGATCCGCATCCCCTTCGATGTAGGTCATCAGGTTAAATAACTTCAGATAGCGGAACAGCAGCTTGTACTCGCCGGGATCATTGCGATGGGCTGTCAGGATAATATGGCTGGCTCGATAAAAAATACCCTGTACCTGGGAAAGGTTATAGCGATGCAGCAATGCCTCTGAAGTTGGAGCCTCAAAGCTTGTCAGAATCTGGTTCTCAGCCAGATCGGCGTAGAGCCCAGTTTGGAGTTGAACGGGGAGGATTTCCCGTCCCAGCTCTTGAGTCAGGGTTTCAGCCAGGCGCTGAAGCGTGGTTTGAGTTGACTGGAGGGCAGGAGCCACCTGGGCAGAAAGCTCAAAGACCCGCTGGCGGAGCGCTGGCGGATCCAATGGGCTAACCGTTTCAAATTTACTAAAGGCATCGCTGTTGAGTAGATGGGCCAGTCCCCGCCTGATCCGGTAATCCGTATCTTCCCCCTCTAGCTCTTGAAGCTGGCGGGTTAGCTCGCCACGAGTATGGCCTCTGGCAGTTTGAAACAGGGCAATCAGATCAGTTGCCATGGCCAAATTTTGGGGATTGAGTGCCATTCGTTTTGGCACTAAGTCTTCCCCATTGGCTCGATGGATTAAAAGGTCGGTGGGCAACATCAAGAGAGCCTGATTTTCAGCATTTACATCTTAAAGTAGACAGAATGAGAATAGAGGAATCCAAGTGGACATCATTGAGCGTAATACTGTTTTCTCTACCCCCTGGTTTGATATCATTGCCAAGCTGACGGATGAAGTCGGGGGAGGCGATCCTTACTACTCGTTGCAACTCTCAGATTATGTCTGTGTGCTGGCTATGACGGAAAAGCGGGAGTTTTTGTTGGTTCGTCAGTATCGTCCTAGTGTGGAAGAATACACGCTGGAGTTGCCGAGTGGACATCTGGAATCCGGGGAAATGCCGGAGGAAACCGCCAAGCGTGAACTCCTAGAAGAAACTGGATATGAGGCGGCAACCGTAGATTTTCTGGGATGTCTCGTGCCAGACACAGGCAGGCTATCAAATCGCCTCTGGTGCTACTTTGCAAATAATGTCCGGCTGACTGACCCGGATTTTGTCCTGGAGTCAGGAATTGAATTATTGGTTTGCAGTCAGAGTGATTTAATGCAGTATATTCTTGAGCAACGGTTTAATCATGCCTTGCATGTTGCCCCCATTTTGCTTGCCATCCTGAAGAGGAAGGTTACAGGCTTCGGGTCAATATAAGGCGATCGGTCCTATTCGTTAGAACATTGGTGATGTTGCAAGATAAGCAGAAAGAGGTTGCCTTTTTCAACCACTATGCCCAATCTCAGGAATATAACGTCTTTACAGATAGTAGTAACTATCAGCTAATCAAAGCCTGCGTAGATTTGGGTGATTGGTCGCCCGGTATGCAGGTGATGGATTGTGGTTGCGGTTCAGGGGTTTTCACAAAGCTGCTGAAAGACTTTGGGTTTGTGGCTTCAGGATTAGATTTGAGTCAAGGGCTGATTGATCTAGCCGGGCGGCTTTACCCAGACATCAAGTTTATGGTGGGAGACATTGAGCAGTTGCCCCTGGAATCGGAGAGCCTGGATGCCGTTCTGCTCAGTGGTATCATTCATCACCTGCCAGATCCTGCGAAGTGTGCCGAGGAAGTATACCGGGTGCTAAAACCAGGGGGAAGTTTTGTGGCTTTTGACCCGAATCGGCGAAATCCTTTCATGTGGCTATATCGGGATAGGGATTCACCTTTTTATAGTCGGGAAGGGGTGACAGAAAATGAGCGCCCAATTATTGCTTCTGAAGTCGCTCGTACCTTTAAGCGCGCGGGTTTTAGTGTTTCTACTAGCTATCTGTCAGGGTTAAATTATCGCTATATTGCATCTTCCCGAATGCGGCAGCTCCTTCCCATCTATAATTTCTTAGATGACGTTTTGTTTCGGCTGCCGTTTTTGAAACCCTACAGTGCTTTTGTTCTGACAAGAGGAGTAAAGTGATGACCGTTGGTGTGAGTGATGTCAGGTTTGATATTTGTGTCGTAGGTGGCGCGGGACATGTTGGCTTACCGCTGGCGCTTGTGTTTGCCAGTAAGGGGCTACGTGTGCTGATCTATGACATTAATGAAATTACGCTAGAAACCATCCGTCAGGGAATCGTTCCGTTTATGGAACGGGGGGCAGAACCGCTATTGCACCAGGCGCTTGAGCGAGAGTTGCTGTTCCTATCCTCTGATCCGGTAGATATTGCGCGGGCGTCAACGTTAATCATCACGATCGGAACTCCTGTGGATGAGTTTCTCAACCCGGTCCTCAAGCTAATTCGGGACTGTATGGAGGAGCTACTGCCCTATTTAAACTGCGGCCAGCTAGTCGTTTTGCGCTCCACGGTTTATCCGGGCACAACGGATTGGCTGGATAAGTTTTTGCGATCGAACGGCAAAGATATCAAGCTGGCGTTCTGTCCAGAGCGGGTGGTGCAGGGTTACTCGATTGAAGAATTGCAGCACTTGCCTCAGATTATTAGCGGCACCACCCCCCAGGCAGAACAGGAGGCCGCCGAACTGTTTGAGATGATAGCCCCGGAAGTGGTGCGGCTGTCGCCAATGGAGGCAGAGTTCGCCAAACTATTCAATAATGCCTATCGCTACATCCAGTTTGCAGCGGCGAACCAGTTCTATATGATTGCCAATTCCGCTGGGGTAGACTACCACAAGGTGCTGAAGGGCATGAAACAAAACTATCCCAGAGCACGGGACATCCCGGCACCAGGGTTGGCGGCTGGTCCCTGTTTGTTTAAAGACACGATGCAATTGGGAGCTTTCTCTAACAACCAATTCACTTTGGGGCACGCCGCCATGCTTGCCAATGAGGGGCTGGTTCTGTATCTGGTGGATGAAATTGCCAAAACCTATCGGCTGGAGCGCCTCTCGGTAGGGCTGTTAGGAATGGCGTTTAAGGCGGATAGCGACGATACCCGATCGTCCCTCAGCTATAAACTCAAAAAAGTTTTGGAGTTTCGTGCTAAGGCGATTTATACCACCGATCCCTACGTCAAGACCGATCGGGAGCTGCTGCCACTGGATACTGTAATTGCTAAAAGTGATTTGCTAATTCTGTGTGCCCCTCACAGCGACTATCACCACCTGGATGCTAAAGGGAAGCCTGTTGTCGATATCTGGGGCTTCCTGAATAAGGAATCGCTAGTAGGCGTGGCATGATGACAACTAAAATCCAGGTGGGAGTCGTTGGGATTGGCTTTGGTCAGCAGGTGCATGTGCCCGCTTTCCAATTAGACGATCGCTGTCAGGTGCGGGCGCTGTGTGCCAGCACCGTAGAGCGGGCGGCAGAGGTGGCGAAACGATTGCAGGTCGATCGCGCCCTTGGAAGCTGGCAAGAGTTGGTGGCAGATCCGACCATCGCGGCCATTTCCATCGCGACCCCGCCTGCTGCCCAGGAGGAAATTGCGATCGCTGCCCTCTCTCAGGGTAAGGCCGTATTTTGTGAAAAACCCCTGACCCGTTCCCTGGAAGCCGCCCAAAAGCTGGCATCCCTGGCGCAACGGGCAGGCGTTGCAAATATGGTGGATTTTGAATTTCCAGAGATAGATGAATGGCAGCGGGCAAAAGCAATTCTGGATCAGGGCGGCATCGGCAACCTGCGCCATATTGCTGTTTCCTGGAATGTGGAAACCTACGCTAACCGGATGGGGCTATCTTCCTGGAAAACCCGGATGGAGGATGGCGGTGGCACATTGTATTCCTTCGTCTCCCATATTTTCTACTATCTTGAATGGTTCGCAGGTCCCATTCGTCGCCTGGTCTGTAGCCTGTTTCGGCCCCCAGGGGATAGCCGTTCAGGAGATACCCTGGCGACGCTCAGCCTGGAACTAGAGTCTGGGGTCGCAGCGTCTCTTTCAATTAGTAGCCATTCATTTTTGGGCAATGGTCACCG
>JBAUTA010001446.1:0-3657 GCA_049581985.1 Kovacikia sp. | reverse complement strand
CATCTGTTGAACAGTTCTTGTGGGAAACAGCATAGCTTGGTAATGTGTCAGGATGTCAGGTTGGAATATTGGTGAGTGAGGAAGATTGATGACCACAACAGCCCATTTAAGAAGCCTTATCCCTACCCCCTCTGGCTTGCTTCAGGTGCCCCGGCTGCCCCACAATCATCAACCCTCTGATTTGGGGAACGGTTGTTCTCCGCTAGAGTCGCCGATCCGGTTCTCACTGGTGATTCCGACTTATAACGAAAGTGGCAACATTGAAAAACTGATCCAACGTTTAGACACCATTCTGGATCAGATTTTGCCCAATAATTACGAGCTAATTGTGGTTGATGATGATAGCCGAGATCGCACCTGGGAAGTGGTTTCAGAGCTTCTGCCCAACTATCCCCATCTGCGGGTGATGCGGCGGCAGCATGAGCAGGGGCTTTCCACCGCCGTGATTCGGGGTTGGCAAGTTGCCAGAGGCGAAGTGCTGGGGGTGATTGATGGAGATTTGCAGCATCCACCGGAGATCTTGTCCAGGTTGCTGGCGGAGATCGACAATCAATCCGATTTGGTCGTTGCCAGCCGCCATGTAGAAGGGGGCGGTGTTAGCAGTTGGAGTCCGGTTCGACGATTTCTGTCGCGGGGAGCCCAGATGATTGGAATTGTCCTGTTGCCCCGCGTGGTGAGCAGCGTCAGCGACCCAATGAGCGGTTACTTTGTGATACGGCGCAGCGCGATCGCGGGCAAACTGCTCAATCCCGTAGGCTACAAAATTCTCATCGAAGTGTTAGGTCGAGGCGAGATTAATCAAGTTGCCGAAGTGGGCTACGTCTTCCAGGAGCGGGAGGAGGGGCAAAGCAAGGTGACCTGGAAGCAATACACGGACTACTTGCACCACTTGCTCAGGCTGCGGCTATCGACCGGAAGATTGGGCTGGCTCAGTCAACGGCTGGATTTCCCAATTGGTCGGTTTCTGCGGTTTGGTTTTGTCGGCTTGAGTGGGCTGGCAGTAGACATGGGCACCCTCTACCTGCTGCATGGTCTATTGGGGTTTGGCCTAACCCGCAGTGCGATCGTCGCCGCCGAGCTGGCTATCCTCAACAACTTTGTCTGGAATGACCTTTGGACCTTTAGGGATATTGCCCATCAGCAGCGAGGCAGACGGAGGGTAATCAAGCGGTTACTTAAGTTCAACGGAGTCTGCCTGATCGGAGTCATTCTGAAGATATTGCTGTTGAATCTGTTGTTCAACGGGCTGCACATCAATGCGTACCTGGCGAACTTTTTGGCGATCGCAGTTATCACCTTTTGGAATTTCTGGCTCAACCTGAAACTCAGTTGGCGGGTCACAGAAGTTTCCAATAAACCTTAGCGGGTGGCTAGATAGGACGGGAAGCAGACTGGCAGTAGATGCCAGTCTGCTTCCCGCTTCCCGCCCTTTGGTCAAGTCTGGGGGGTTTCGGATGGCGCTAGGCCTTCGGTTTATGGGTTGAGGCCACATTCAGTTCCTTAAGCTGCTTGTCGTCTACCCGTGCAGGGGCTTCGGTGAGCAGGTCGCGGGCTTGCTGGGTCTTGGGGAATCCGATCACATCGCGGATAGAATCTTCGCCTGCCATCAACATAATCAGACGATCTAACCCATAGGCAAGTCCGCCGTGGGGGGGAGCCCCATAGTCAAACGCTTCTAGTAAAAAGCCAAACTTATTGTGGGCCTCTTCCATCGAGAGTCCGATGATTTCAAACACCTGCTGCTGAATCTCCGGTTGGTAGATCCGTAAGCTGCCGCTTACCAGTTCATTACCGTTGAGCACCAGATCGAAGGTTTGGGCGCGGGCAGTCTTGAGATCCGCTAGATCCTCTGGGAACGGGGCAGTGAAAGGATGGTGCAATGCCTCCAGCCGCTTTTCATCGGCATTCCATTCAAACATGGGAAATTCGGTCACCCACAGGAAGTTCGTTTTACTGGAATCAATTAAGCCCAGCTCTGCTCCGACCACCTGACGCAGGCGATCGAGGCTTTTATTTACAATTCCAGTGGCTCCCGCCCCAAACAAGAGTAGATGCCCTGGCTGTGCGCCAGTTCGGGCTAACAGTTCCTGCTTTTGGGCATCGTTCAAATTATCTTTAATTGCGCCAATGGTGTCGATCTCCCCATCCTGCCGCACCCGGATATAAGCCAGTCCTTTGGCCCCACACCTTTCGGCTTCCTTAAACAGATCGCCACCGGGCTTAATTCGGACATTGGAAATGGCTTCATTGCCGCCGGGAATGGGGAGGATTTTGACGACTCCTCCGGCTGCGATCGCCCCTGAAAACACCTTAAATCCAGAATCCTTTAACAGGTCAGAGACATCAACCAGTTCCAAACCAAAGCGCGTATCGGGCTTATCAGTTCCATAGCGGTTTAAGGCATCTGTATAGGTGAGACGCGGAAAGGGGCGGGGTAACTCAACCCCCTGAATGGTTTTGAATAGATGGCAGAGCATGTCTTCGTTCAACGCAAAGATCTCCTCCTGGGACATGAAGCTCATCTCCATATCCAACTGGGTAAACTCCGGTTGACGATCGGCCCGCAGGTCTTCATCCCGAAAGCAGCGGGCAATCTGATAGTAGCGATCGCACCCTGCCACCATTAGCAACTGTTTGAACAACTGGGGCGACTGGGGTAGGGCATACCATTCACCCGGATTCACCCTGGCAGGCACCAGATAGTCCCTTGCACCCTCCGGGGTGGATTTAGTCAGAATTGGTGTTTCTACTTCCAGAAAGCTCTGGACATCTTCGAGATAACGGCGCAGGGTTTTGATAATTTCGTGCCGTAGTTGCAGGTTACGGCTCATTCGCTCGCGCCGCAAATCCAGATAGCGATACTTCAGCCGCAGTTCCTCCCGCACCGATTCTGGTTCTGCGGTTGAAACCTGAAAAGGCAACTGCTTCCGAACCGCATTCAGGATCTCAATCTGATCAGCATAGATTTCTACCTCGCCCGTTGCCAGCTTGGGATTGAGAGATGCCTCAGGACGTTTACTCACGCGCCCCGAAATTTTGACCACATACTCGTTCCGAAGCCCATCTGCCTGGGGATAGGAAGCGGGGGTGCGATTCGGATCGCTGACAATTTGGATGATACCTGTGCGATCGCGCAGATCCACAAAAATGACGCCGCCATGATCACGGCGACGGTCTACCCATCCGCACAGGGTAACCGTCTCTCCAATATGCTCGGCTCGGAGTTGACCGCAATAATGGGTTCGCATAGCTCAGAAATGATGGGTAGGGGCTAGATGAAAATTACAAAACTTTTCTATTATCTAGCATTCCGGCGCATCCAGTGCTGTTTGCTTACCTGTGACTCCCCAACCCGCTAGGAGGCAAGCGAATCTCAAGGGAGCTTTTGGGGGGAAGCCCAGTATGCCGCGAAAGCCTTTTCCTACTTCACTGGTCAGCCAACAATTCCATAAAGTTTTTTGGGAAAAGTCCAGTGTGTTTTTTGGGAAAAGTCCAGTATGCCCTTAACACTTCTCCCCTCCAGGATTCCGTAGGAGATGAATTCCGATTATCAAACTTTTATCTCCGGCCTCCAATAGCTTACCTTTTTGAAAAGAAATTATGAACAAGCGCAGAATGGCTGAATTTCTCGGAGAAGCGAGGCTAAGCTGTGACCGA
>JBAUTA010001445.1:0-4564 GCA_049581985.1 Kovacikia sp. | reverse complement strand
CGTTAGAGTATCTACCAAATGGGCTTAGCGCAGAAATCCTCAATGGCTCATGAATAGCTCATAAGAACAATTGCGATACAAACACTTTGCTGATCTTACAAGGTGTTTGACTCACGATTCACAACCCCGATGGATTGCAATAGCTCTCCTAATCATACAGAAATGGTGATCTGTTTTTACCCCGAAATTGTTGATGAAAAGGGGTTTCCTCTCGCCGATCATCCCATCTGCTTATCATCGCCCTAAAGACTCTCTCCTCCTTACCCAAATGGGACTATCCGTTACTCATTTGACATCAATCTACTTCAAGGTGATTCGGATATAGGGTTTCTGAATCCCAAGAACCTCATAATCAGTGCCAAGCTCGGCTGCCCAGCGTGCTGCGATCGCCGCCTCCTGAGTTCTTGCAGCGTCATCCAGCAAAATTACGCTACCGGATTGTAGTTTCGTCCCCATGATTGGCAACAGACCATATCGGCCTCCCGGTGTATCGCCCGGAGGGCCATCACACACAACCATGTCAAATTTTTCTGGCATCGAGTCTAGGGTAGGGGTATACCAGGAAAACTCCCCATAATCCTGCAAGGGGGTGAGTAACAGGTTGACTGAATCAATCTGAAATTTCTTCAGATAGTTGTCTACCCGGCTTCCCCATCTCGGATCATGCTCAAGCGACCAAACCCTATTCCCAGTTCTTTGACCAAGGGCTCCCAGGAGAAGTGTCGTTAGACCCGAGCCGCACTCCAATACAGCCCCCTTACAGAGGAAAGCCTGGTTGAGACAACCAGATAAATATTCATTTAACGCAGACCAATCCTCATTGCCCCAACCATAAATCAAATCAGAAATGATCGGTTCCTGGGTTGTGATTGCCCCCTGCGGATCGCTGATAAATCTTCTCATTGCCCGCGAGAAAATATAATCGCGGTGGAGGCGACGCAAATATCGTCGAATAAATGCTGGCGTGATTGCCTTCAAAATTCGCTTTGGGATACTCATACAATTACTATTTTCTCGTGCTTGCTCAAGCCCAAAGAAATAGTATAGCTATCGCCAGTTTGGTTAGGAAAGAGGATTAAAGGGGGCGTGGGGGCGTTGCCCCCAGCCAGGGGTGAAACCCCTGCACCCAGCTATCGCCAGTTTGGTTAGGAAAGAGGATTAAAGGGGGCGTGGGGGCGTTGCCCCCAGCCAGGGGTGAAACCCCTGCACCCCGTCCTAACCAATAGGGCTACGGCTATAATCCGGAATCGCGAAAGAAAAATTGGGGTCAAGCAGTCATTAGTCGCTTTAAAGCCTCGATCTTCGCCAATCAAAGAACCCTTCCAGAAAATCCTGCAGTCTGGTGTTGCGTGCCAATTTTAGGCGCTGCCATTCAGCGGCGGTTTGGTTAATAATTTCGGATATCGTGGGCGAAGGCAACCTCAGGTTTGCCAGGGCTTGGACTTTCAGGCGTTGTTGCATTGCCAGGGCGATCGGGCCGATTAATTCGCTCGTTTGAGGGCCTACCAAATGCGCTCCCAGAATTTCTCCATTGCGGCGCACAATCAGCTTACAGAAGCCAGTGGTTTCTCCCTGAATTTGGGCTTTGGGTAAGGTTTTGAAATATTGGCGAAGAATCCACACATCCTTACCATAGCGAGCGATTGCCTCCGGTTCACCCAACCCAATCCTCCCTACTTCAGGATCGGAACAGACAATTCGAGGGATTGCCCGGTCAGAAAATTGGGAGATGGGAAAAAATAGGGCATTGTTGACAGCAACGTTGGCCCGGCAGGTCTCTAAATGGGAAGCACAGTCAGGATGCTTCAGATCAACGCAAACATAAATCCGTGGGTTGCTTGTCTGGAGTTTTTGATTGAGCGTCAACTCCTGGTGTTGATTCAACAGAACCCCCGCAGCTTCCAGGTTTAGCGGTGCCAAATCGGGGATATATCCGGTTGCCAACACGATTTCATCTGCTTCGATCGCCCGGTTTCGCAGTAGTTTGGGCGGTTGCCTGGTGTTATCAGAGTCAGGTTGCCATTCGGATGTTTGTACCCACTTTTTCCCTTGAATTTGTTTAACCTGCGTGACGGTCGTGTGGGTAAGGACTTCGACCCCTTCAGCCTCAAGCTGGGCCTGGATCAGGTGAGCCGTCTCGGGATCTTCCCTGGGTAAAATGCGGCAATCGCGAACAATCAGAGTCACTTGAAACCCAAGTCTCACAAAGGTTTGGGCAATCTCAACCCCTTTTGGATCGGCACCCATGATGACCAAACTGCCCTCAGGTGGCAATGCGCTCACCTGGGGGAGAACATTGTTGGCGCTGATGGAACCAATGCCCCGCAGCTCTCTGGAATCATAAACATCGGGCAAAACCGGACGGAAGGGAAGGGCTGCAATTAGATACGCCCGCGATCGCAGGGATCGTCCATCCACGACAAACCCCAAACCAGGTTTTCGGTGAAATTCCCCGCATCCAGCAATCACCTCAACCCCCAGTGCAGACAAAACAGCCGGAGATTGCAGAGTTTCGATCGTTGAGGTTGTGGCAGTTGCCCAGCGGATCACCGACTCAATCATTTGGGGAAAGTCTGTTGTCTGCGGCGAAGCATTCAAGATGCCCAATCTTTCTGCCCGTCGGATTTTTTCGAGCATCCCCCTCACTTCAGCTAAAACGCGATCGCCGACTGACTCCGGTAAATTTTCCGCCAGAATTTGTTGATCGACCAGGGCAACCCGAGCTTTTAGTCTGGCAGCCTTGATAGCCGCATACACTCCAGCAGGGCTATAGCCGATTACGACCAAATCATAGTCAACTGACATAGAGGGACAGGGGGAAGAAGAGAGGAAAGAGGGGGACGAGCCAGGCTAAAGGCGACAAGAGTTTTAGGGTTTGAGTTTTCAGTGGGAGGGTCAATTGTTTATCCTGCCCTAAAGGGAGTCAAGCTGCCTGGGGGCAACGACCCCGCCCCCCTTTCTTAGCATTAATTACGCCTACTTACTTACGCCCTGTTCCCAAGAATTTCAGCCAGTCCTGTCAGCAACCGCTGATTTTCGCCCTCGGTGCGAACCGCGACTCGAAAATAGCGATCGCCCAACTCAGAAAAACTCAAACAGTCCCGAATTAGAATCTGGTGCCGTTTTAGCAGTTCTGCCTGCAGTTCCACAACGGAATATTCTGACTCTACCAAAAGAAAGTTAGCAGCACCGGAAAGCGGGGTTAATCCTGGCAGAGTTGCTAAGCCCTGGTAAAGTTTTGGTTTAGCGGTTGCCAGCCAGTCCCAGGTCTGCTGTTGAAATTCGTTATCGTCAATCACGACCTCACCGACGGCTGCCGCCAGTGCATTCACAGACCAGGGATCGCGCCACTGTTGCCAGCGTTGTAACCGATCTGGATGGGCGATCGCGTATCCTAACCGCAATCCTGGCAAGCTATAGAACTTTGTCAGCGATCGCAGGATCACCAGATTGGAATGGGTCAGCACCGCATCAATCACGCTTTGCTGTTTATCTGGCGGCAGAAAATCCATAAACGCCTCATCCACCACCAGCAGTGAAAAATGCTCCAAACAGGCTTGAACCGATGCTTGATTGAAAAGCAACCCGGTTGGATTGTGAGGGTTATTGAGCAACAACCCCCTTGAGGAATGCTGCATGTTCAGTTTTAAATGGTTCAGTTTTGAAGGTTGGATTAGGGCCTCTAACTGCTCGGTCGGAGCTCTGAAATCCGATAGGGCCCATGTCATGATCTTGGCCTCAAAAGCTTTCAGCGCCCGCAGGTAATCGCCAAAGGCAGGAGTGATCACCCAGACATTGTCCAGCGCCGACAAATCCCGACAAGCCCAGGTCAACAACTCTGCTGAACCATTGCCGGGTAAGATCCATTCGGCAGGCACTTGATGGAACTGGCTAAGGGCCGCTCGCAACTGCTGATACTGGGGATCGGGATACGCTTTCAGGTCTCCTAGATGCTCCTGAATGGTCGCGATCGCTGATTGGGGAGGCCCCAGCGGATTAATACTGGCAGAAAAATCAAGGATTGCAGAGGGGGAACAGTTTGCCAGCGATGAGGCCCAAACCAGATTCCCCCCATGCAATGGATGATGAATAGCTCGTTTCACACAGTCGTGCCTATTTTTTCTTCCCAGCAGCGGCAGGCGCAGCAACGGGAGCGACCTTTTCCCTAAACAGCTTACCAGCAGAAAACGCAGGCACTTTCGTGGCTGGAATATTCATTTTTGCCCCGGTCTTTGGGTTGCGTCCTTCACGGGCTTTGCGTTCTCTCGGTTCAAAAGAGCCAAAGCCAACCAATGTCACCTTATCTCCACTGCTCACTGCATCAACAATTGCTTCGAGAGCCGCAGTTAGCACCGCATCTGCCTGCTTCTTGGTAACACTGGCTTTTTCAGCCACAGCATCGACTAACTCGCCTTTATTCATTTAGGATCTCCTTGTTGTATAAGATACGGCACACCCCTGATCGACTCCCTGAAATGAGCCTCAGGTGAAAATCTGAGAGCAAACTTTTAGCAAAATGGCTGAAACTCCCTCAGAATGGAATTTCCAATGCCCTATTCTAGAG
>JBAUTA010001444.1:0-1668 GCA_049581985.1 Kovacikia sp. | reverse complement strand
GTTCTAGTTTAACCCTTTTACTCAAGGGTTCATCTACCAAAGACAGTTAATTTTTCCATCCCATTGGAGATAGCAAATGAAAGTGCAGTCGAAACGATTGAATGAGTCCATCAGACGCAATATTTCTAGAACTCCCTGGCTTTCAGGGATTGTAAAGCAGTTTTATTATGCTCTCCCAACGAGCGCCAGAAGCCTTTTTGGCATTGACGATTATCGAACACCTGTCGAACTTATATTAAAGCCATTAATTAAGCATAAAGACATTTTTTTTATCAAGATTGGCGCTAATGATGGTCTTCGTTCTGATCCGATCGCCGCACTCATCAGGCAATACAAGTGGACCGGAATCATGGTTGAGCCGGTTAAATATCTTTTTAATAAATTGGTGAAAAATCATCAAACTCTAGATGGAATTAAATGCATCAATGCAGCAATTGCAGATATAAACGGCACAAAAGTTTTTTACTCGATCCGCGAAAAGCAGCCTGGAGAGAAAGTCCCTGGATGGATGGGATCAACTCATTCAATCTTGATGTTCTACTTAAACACAAAGATTCTTTTCCACAAATTGAAGATTACTTGGTACAAGAAAGTGTTCACTGCATGACATTTGCTCGTCTCATTGAAGAAAATAACGTTTCCAAATTGGATCTACTTCATATTGACACTGAGGGCTATGACTACGAAATCATAAAACTGATCGATTTTCAAAAAATCAAGCCGTCGATCATTCTGTATGAAAGTAAACATTTAAACGAGTCTGACAAGTCAGCATGTCTGCAACTACTACGTGAACAGAGCTACATCACTATTGAACTTGGTGGAGATACGCTGGCTTACCAAGGTTGATTCTATGATGTACCCCGTACATTGGACAAAGTAATAAGAGGGATCCGCTGCACAATACCCCAAAGAAAACACTGAGTGACAAAGAACTATGCAGCAAAAACAGTACAATGCCGAATTCAAAATCAAGGCTGCGCTCGAAGCCATCAAAGGATTGAGAGCAGTCAATAAAATAGCCATTGACTTAGGCGTACATCCAAGCCAGATTGCTCTATGGAAGAAACAAGCTCTTGATGCGATTCCAGAAACCTTCTCCAGTCATTGGGGACAACATCAGAAAGCCCAGGAGGATTTAACCGCTCAATATATCAACAGATAGGACAACTGAAAGTGGAGTTGGACTGGTTGAAAAAAACTGGATTTACCGGTGGACGCTAAACGCGCTTGGATTAAGCCAGAGCAGGGACAAATTAGTGTGAAACGGCAATGTGAATTAATCGGACTGGCGCGTTCAAGTCTCATTCAGAAGATGTCTTAAAGATGCCTTTTCAAACACTTTCTCAAACCTTAGCCATTCTTTGCGATAGTTCTGCGTTGCATAGATTTTGCTATCGCTGAAAGTAAGCATTGATAGAATCGCCCTTGCTCTGATGTACTTCATTTGCATGAGAGCCGCTATATTACTAATTCCATGAGAGTCTTGTTTCTGGATCAGTCTGGCAAAATTGGTGGAGCGGAGTTGTCGCTTTTGGATGTGGCGTCTGCCTTTCGTGATCAGTGCTTAGTGGGGTTGTTTGAAGACGGCGCTTACCGTCATTTGCTAGAACGACAGCAAATTCCAGTCGTTGTTTTAGCAAAGCATGGGATGCATGTGCAACGAGA
>JBAUTA010001443.1:0-4489 GCA_049581985.1 Kovacikia sp. | reverse complement strand
GGTTAGATCTGACCGAGCTGACAACCCGGTATTTCCTAAAACGCCCACTTCTAATCCCAATAGAGTCGCCTCTAAGAATTTTCAGCAGTCCCATCAAACCTATGCTGGGGGGGAGGTTCCGCCTATGTCGGAATTTAGTGATGAAGAAACCGAAAGCCTGAAAGCTCAGGCCGATCGAATCAATCAACTTTTAGCTGAATTGGAAGCAACGATTCGCCAGGGGGGGGCGATTGTGGATCCCCATCAAACCTATCTCCCTAATGAGATGGCTCCTGAAACCACTCCTTTTGATTTTTCCTCTCCTGAACCGCAGGTTTCCCACTATTCGCCAGGGGCGACTTCTTCTTTCAATCGTCACGATCGGGTACCCCTCGATCGGAATTTGAAGCGAAAAGTACAGGAAGCAGCAGAAACGGCTCAAGCTCTACGCCATCTGGCAAACAGAGAACGGGCTGTTCCCCCAAAAGGCTTATACGAAGATCTGGCCAAACCTCGTTCCCATCGTCCCGGCTCCCATCCAATTCGACAGTTGGGGTTACAGATCCGGCAGTTTTTGCAAGTTCCTCAAAAGCCGATGGATCAGCTTGGAGATGCGGTTTTGTGGATTGTGTTGTCAGCCGTGGTGCGGTTAGGAGCACGGTTCCTAATCTCAAGCTATCCCGTTTTTGGCCCAATCGTGACAGTTTTGATGTTTGCTCCCCCGGCACTGGCAGTTTACCTGGCTGTATTTGTGCCCAAGGCCGGGTTTGTCTCGGTTTATCGACTATTTCTGATCACGCTGGGTTTATTGCTCGGCGGAAAACTCTAAAACCCTAGAAATGATTAGTATGGAAAACCGCAAATCCGAACGTTTGATTTCCAAACACTTGGTTGCCGGAGGTTCAGTGCTTTTAGCGACCGGGCTGTTAATGGATTTTCATCTTTTACCTTCTTTTTTGTTTGGCCGAAAAGACTCGGGTGAAGCTTGCCAGCAGGTTTTGCAGCCTCAGGTAAAGTTGTCTAGAGAACAGTTAGCTAGACTACTGACCATCCCGGAAGGGGATAAAAAGCAGAAAGCGCAGGAGATTCTGAAAGATCCGTACTGTAAATTGGCAGATTTGCAAATCCGGGTGGGGGCAACGGCCCAGAGAGAGGCCTATCCCCTGGAGTTTGATCCTCAGACCTGGCTGATTATTCTCTATGAGGGAGATCAGTATGCCGGATACCGGATCAATTCCCGCTAGGGGCGATCGCTCCGCCTGCGCTCTCTTAAAGCGGTTTACAGAGGGGGTAGCCCCATCTGTAAAACCAAACCACTTTCCTGTCTGAGGGTTGAGTCGGGTTGGCGATGCCCACCCGACCGCAAGCGTTTAAATTCAATTACTTCCCCTGGCTATCTCCTCAAGTGCTATAGCCGTTGCAACAGACTCAGTCCGTGTGTATCGGTGCCGCATGTATTGAGTAGGTTGAACGTGCGACTTAATTGCTTGACCCGTTCAGTTTGGGCGAGGCTAGAGCGCCAGGGATTGGGGTTGTCGTAGGCGTAGTAAGTTTCTACCCCGTCAATGCCCAGGCGGGCAGCTTCAGGAATTAATTCTTCCGGCGATCGCCGATAACGCACCGGATGGGCCAGAACGGCGATTCCGCCTGCCGCATGAATACTGGCAATTACCGTTTCTGCCTGATAGTCATGATCGACCGCAGCCTGCGTTAACAGGTAGGAAGCCATTGAATCGTGCTGGGGATCGAAGGCATACCCCAGGATATGAACCTCAATGCCCAAAAGTCTAGCGTTAATTTCAATACCCGTCCAAAGCATTGGCACAGTTTCCGTTGGATGTTGCTGTTGCCATTCATCTAACCAGCGCTTGGCGGCAGAGAACCCACTGATGGTGTGGTGGTCGGTGATTGCGAGTCCTTTTAGGCCGATCTCGATCGCCTGTTGGATTAATGTTTCTGGCTGCAACTGACCGTCCGAGCAAACCGTGTGCATATGAAAGTTGTAGGAAGTGGGGCAGCTCTCGGCGTGAATCGTTTCAAATGCTCGTCGGAGTGCTGTGATATCCAGAGCCGCCAGGTTTGTAAAGGTCGCAGCCTGAGCTAAATCAACAGCCATAAATGCCTCAAATAAGAATGTGGCTTGTCTCGTCTATATTTACATATTTTAAAGGAGTCCCACCTGAAGAACCCTGGCTAAATCAGGTGGGATCGATTGCAGTCTTAAATCAGTAGGATGAGAAGAAGTTGTGGATGGATTGTAATAGGGGTTAGTCTATTTTGAAATTAAAAGGAAGACGGGCATAGACTCCTAGGGGATCGTTCATAGACTGGAGGGGAGCCAGGTCCGCCTGTAGTTTTTTGAATTCAGTGATCAGCGGATTAACCTGAGTATGCTTACCGGAGACCTGATCACCCATCAGTTTGCCAAAGAGGCGTTCCTCAAAACGGCGTACTTTTGGGTATTCCTCCAATTCCCAGTCATCTCCAAGTTTGGCACGTTTGGCCGCGTCCTGAATGGCAGAGTCCAGTCCGCCCAGTTCATCTACCAGACCGATTTCCCTTGCCCTTTGTCCAGACCAAACCCTTCCCTGGGCGATCTCAGCAACTTTTGGCTTTGCCAACTTGCGAGATTCTGATACCTTGGTCAAAAATTCATCGTAAAAGGTATCTACAGATTTCTGGATCAGAGCGATTTCCTGGGGATTTTTGGGGCGAGAGATGGTAAATGTATCAGCAAATCGTCCTGTTTTGACCACATCCCAGGTAATGCCGTTATTATTCGCCAATTTCTGGATATTGGGCAGGACACCAAACACCCCGATGGATCCGGTAATTGTGTTGGGCTCGGCAAAGATGCGATCGCTATAGGTTGAGATCCAATAGCCACCAGAAGCAGCAACTGACCCCATGGAGATAACCAGGGGTTTTTCTTTGCGCGTCAGGATGACCTCTCTCTGAATCACTTCAGATGCTGTAACGCTGCCGCCAGGGCTATTGACCCGCAGAACAACCGCTTTGATGTCCTTATCCTGGCGAATTTGGCGAAGTTGCTTAGCGAGGCGATCTCCGCCAACCTGACCTTCATCTCCGTCACCATTGACAATCTCGCCCTCGGCATAGACCACTGCAATTTTGTTACTGGAATTGTGTTCTTTCTCTAAAGCATCCTGGGCAACCCTGGCATAACTCTTTAAGCTAATTTGGCGAAAGGATTTGTCTTTTTCTCGACTATCCGTTAGTTTTTTCAGGTCTGCCACAACCTCATCTAAATATGCCGTCTTATCAATGAGACGCTTTTTAAGCGCCTCATTGGCCATTAAGATGCCCTGACTGTCGGCAATGGTTTGTAGTTGCGGGACGCTGAGCTTACGGTTTTTTCCGGTTTCAGTCAGGAATTCTTTCCACAAGTCATCCAGTAATGCTTCCGTCTGTTGCCGATTGGCTGGGCTGGGCTTAGTCAGCAAGAGTGGCTCAACCGCTGATTTATATTTGCCCACCCGGGTGACCTGGATGCCAATGCCATATTTCTTGAGTGCTCCAGCAAGAAACATCATTTCAGAACTCAAGCCATTGATTTCTAGAGAGCCGATTGGGTTAAGGGCGATCGTATCAGCAACCGATGCCAGATAATATTCCCGCTCCCGCCAGTTGACGTCATAGGCGATGACTCTTTTGCCTGCAGCCCGAAAACGTTGCAGGGCCTCCCGGACTTCCTTTAACGTGGCAAAACCAGCGCCACCGCTTTCCGTATCCCCATAAAGATATAGGCCGACGATTCGAGGATCGCGAGTTGCCTGATTAATTGCATCCAGCACCGCCCGCAGTGTAATCGTATCCGGTTGATCTCCAGAAGATAGGGCTTCGCTTAAGGGACTGGAACTGCGTTTAGAGTCGGTAATGTTAAGAGATAGGTCAAAAGTCAACACCGATTTATCTTTGACCTGGGGTCCGGTATCTCTAGAAGCAACCATGATCACCAGCGATACTAGTCCGCCGATGCCTAAACCCAGGAAAATCAGTAAACCCAGGACTGTGGCGAAGGTGTATTTCAGGAAGTCACGCATAGTTTAGCAATTGGCTGTTAGTAAATGGGTGGCAGGGGGTAGGAGGTAGGGGGTAGGAGGTAGGGGATAGGGGGGGAGAGTCAAGGGTTTCAGATGTATCGGTTGCTCTAACCTTAGTCGCTATAGCCGTAGCCCTATTGCTCAGGAGAGGGGCAGGGGCTTCGCTGTGAGTGCGGCTCGACTCTGCTAGCAGACCGTCTTAGCCGAACGGTGGCACCCCTGGCTGGGGGGAGCACCCCTACTCTTGCTTTAATCACCTGGCCTAATCAAGCGATCGCTCTATTACTCATTGTAAATAGTTGTCATGGGTAATTTTGATTTAGCTCTAAACCTAACACAGCCCTGAGTAAGCCAGAGTTCCGTTGAGCAATGTTGTGGCTGTGATGGTTGCATAGCTTCCGTTTGTCAGGGGGGAGTCCTATCTGATGCCAATTTAAAAAATGAAA